>CANQHH010000001.1 GCA_947623615.1 uncultured Clostridia bacterium
CTTTTTTCTAATTTATCTACTTCTTCAATTACAAGTGCTACAGACTTTTCATGTTCTTCTTTAGCATTATTTATTTTCTCTAACTTTTTATTCAACTCACTTATACTAGCTTGTAATTCTTCTATTTCTCTGCTTCTTCCTAAAATATTTACAGTTTTTGCATAAACACTTCCACCTGTTATTGCTCCTGATGAATTTATTATATCACCTTCAACTGTAACTATTCTGAATGAATAAGAATTCATTTTTGCAAGTGATATTGCTGTATCCATGTTCTCTACTACTACAGTTCTGCCTAACAAATTCAATACTATTTGCTCATATTTTTTATCACATTTTACTAAATCTGATGCAACACCTATAACTCCTTCTAGACTATTTTTTATCATCCTATCTAGCTTTTTTCCTCTTATAGATGATATTGGTAAAAATGATGCTCTACCTAAATTATTAGCTCTCAAATGTTCAATAAGTTTTTTTGCATCTTCTTCTGTATCTGTAACAATATTTTGTAATGTTTGCCCTAAACACATTTCAATTGCTGTTTCATATTTTTGGTCTACAGATACTAAATTAGCTAAAACTCCATTTACACCAACATTTAACTTTTCATCTTTTTCACAATCATTTAATAATGATTTAACACTTTTAGTATATCCTTCTTTTTCTCTTTCTGTCTCCTGTAGGAATTTTAACCTTGAATCTTTCATTCTAATCTCATAAGATAATCTATCTATCTCTTTTTCAAACTCATTCATTTCCTTTGTGCATTTTTCTTTTTCTGCTGATTTTTCCTCTAATATTTTCTCTGATTTTTCTTTTTTATTTTCTATATCATAAAAAGTTTTTCCTATTTCCTGTTTATCTGTCCTTGTAGAGTCTAACTCAGATATTAATGTTGAGATCTCATTCTTTATATTTTTTTGTCTCTTTTCTAAATTTTCGAAAATCACTTCTTGATTACTTATTATTTCAGATGCCTCATATTTTAAATCTGTATTTTTTTCTATTTTTTGTTTTTTATCTTCTATTTCCAATTCTTTGTCAGATAATTTTTTGGTTAACTCATTCAATTCTTGTTGTTTTTCATCTAATTCTTTTTTGAATTTTTCTCTATTTAAGAATAGATTTTCTTTTTTATCTTGTTTAGTTTTACTTTCACCTTCTAATTCTTCAACTTTTTGCTTTAATTCCTCTATTTCATTTTGCATTCTCTCTTTATTAGCTAAATTATTTTGTATTCTTTCTTTGGAAATACCAATTTCAGAATTTATTTTTTCTATTCTATTTGTACTTTCAAAACTCAAATTTTGTAATTCTTCTATTTGGTTAGTAATATCATCTATTTGTGCTTTTAGCTTTTCTTTTAATTCTTGAACTTTCGTTGTTTTCTCATCTTCATCTTGTTTTTGATTATTTATTATTTCTTCATCTTTTAATATTTGCACTAATTTTTGTTTATAACTATCTATATTGTATAAAAATAAACCTATTTCTATATTTTTTAATTCTTCTCTTAAGTCTAAAAACTGTTTTGCTTTATCTGATTGTATTTTTAATGGTTCTATATTTGCTTCTATCTCTGATAAAATATCATTTATTCTAAGTAAATTTAATTTAGTTTGTTCAAGTTTCTTTTCTGATTCTGCTTTCCTAGTTCTATACTTTACAATTCCTGCTGCTTCCTCAAAAATTTTTCTTCTATCTTCAGATTTATTACTTAATATTTCATCTATTTTACCTTGACCTATTATACTATACCCATCTTTTCCAATACCTGTATCCATAAACAACTCTAATATATCTTTTAGTCTGCATGGTGTTTTATTTATATAATATCCTGTTTCACCACTCCTAAATATTTTTCTTGTAACAGTTACTTCTGAATATTCAATTGGTAGTTTTTCATCTGAATTATCTATTACCATAGATACTTCTGCAAACCCTACTGATTTTCTTGCTTGAGTACCTGCAAATATAATATCATCTGACTTTGCACCTCTTAAAGATTTCATGCTTTGTTCTCCTAGTACCCATCTAATAGCATCAGATATATTACTTTTTCCAGAACCATTTGGACCTATTACTGATGTAATTCCTTCTTTAAATTCTAATACTGTTTTGTCCGCAAAAGACTTAAAACCTTGTAGTTCTAACCTTTTTAAATACATAATTTCACCTGTTTCTTTTGGTTTATTTTACCATATTATATATAAATTTACTTTATTTTTCAATATTTTTAAATAAAATGTTCTATACATATATCAATTACGAAAAAACAATGATATAATAATTATTATAATTATGAAAGGAGTATGGCTTTATATGGATATTGAAAAACAAAAAAAGCAGGCAGAACAAATAAAGAAAATGCAAGAGCTTAAGCAAAATTATAAAAATAACAAACTAGATATCATAGCAGATGAATTATATAAAAAGTATATAAATGAACATAATAAAAAATCACAAGAAACACTTGATAAAGATGAAAGATAAAGGAGTTTCATTATGGACAATAACGAAAGAAATGATGATGAGCTAGCTTTATATTTTATAGCTCGTAAAATACGAAACATTCAAAATATAGAAAATATAAACGATTCTGATTTATTAATTTTAACACAAGCTGTTGATGATTTATTCTCATATATGTCAACTACTAAATACAATGAATCTCCAACAGAAAAAGCAAAATTAGATCAAATGTTAAATAAAATCTATAAGGCTGAAATAAGCGAAATAGAAAACAATTTTTCTAATTGTATAGATTTGCATTTAAAGCAATTGAAAAATGAAGAGTTTTTTGGATTATATCATGATGGAAAATCAATAACTCTTAATACTTTCCAGTTATATAAACCATTAAAAAGCGAAGATTTTGAAGAAAGAATGGCCGGTTGTAAAAGAATTGTACAAACAATTTCGCATGAAATTCAGCATCATAGACAATATGTAATGGCAACTAGGTCTGTCAGTTCAAAAGAAGCAATGACTTTCGGAAAAGATTACGCAGTTATTCGCACTATGGAGAAAAACTTTTATACAGATAACTATTCAGAAATGGCAATTGAAAATGATGCAAACGAAAAAGCTACAGAAAAAATGCTTGGAACAGTTGGATACAACGAAAAAGATGCATATACCAAATTAGTATATAATTTAAATAAGAGATTAAGCCAATATAATGCAGAATATACCAAAGCTAAGTATCGTATAAATGAAAGCAATAGTGTTGAAAGCCAAGTATATTTCTTAATTACTCAAGATAAAGATGACCTACTTGATAAAATTCTTGATGATGCAATACTTAAGCACAATCAATTACATCTATTAAGTGACTATCCTATTTTGGAAAAAATATACAATGATGATGGAACTAAAAAAGATTCAAAACAACTAATAGATGACATGAAAAATGAAAAAGAAGAATATTTAAGTAATCCATTTCTTACAGATACAGAAAAAGAAATAGCAATAAGTGACTCAGAAGATATGTATTTAGATTTATTATATAAATCATTAGAAAAAACTACTCCTTCAGAGCTAAAAGAAATAGATTCTAATTTATTAAGTGAAACATTAGACAAGATGGAAAACAAATTCGAAAATGAAGCCACAAATTTAACTAACGTACTTGGAGAATATTTTGATTTTAAACGTGCAAATAAGAAAGATAAATTCCCATTATCACGCTTTTTTAATAACTTTATTAACACTTTTGACAGAAAATCTTTCTATTCAAGTGTTCAAAAAAAGTTAAAAGAACAAAAAAAGTTTATAAATGGTGTTAGAAATGGAAAAATACATGCTAAAAAATCTAAAGTAGAAACACAAGCTTTACAAGTAGTTTCAAGTCCTTTAAAAAGATTCAAATACAAATTACATAATATATTTTTTGGTTTCACCCAAAAATCAGATAATTTAAGTGTATCTAAAGATGAAACTAATAATTACGAAAAATCAACTGCCACTCAATCTTTTAAAGCTCAACTAACTGTTAATAATTTGGAAAACAATAAAAAAGAGGAAAAACCACAGATTTCTCACGAAAATAAGCAAAATTCAATTGATAAAGATGAGGAACAAAGGTAAAAAAACAAGAACTAAAATTTAATTTATTTTTGTTCTTGTTTTTTATTTTACCATTCTATGCATTTTTATTAAAGTATTCAATCATATGCAAAACTGTTTCTTTATTGCTCTGTTTTAACTTTTCAAATCCATATAATGCGATATTGGTAGATTCCTCTCTATCTTTTATATTCAAATACGCACTGAAAATTTCGTCCATTCCAATATTAAACGTATTACATATTCTTACTAATATTTCATATGATGGCTTTGATCTATCTTGCTCGATATCGCCTATATATCTTGTTGAACATTCTATTTTCTCCGCTAGACTTTCTTGTGTATATCCATAACTTTTTCTGATGTCTTGTAACCTCTTTCCGATTTTTATTACCTTTGGTTTTTTCATATACATCTCCCTATCATATATTTTAATCAAATTATATGATAGCAAAGCTAAGTCTTATATTAAACGAAATATTTACGTACTAGGTACTGTTATATTTCTTTTTATGATGATTTTTTTCTATAACTAAGCATATTTTATTTTCACATAATTTTTGTTTTAAATTTTTCTATTATTTCTCCGCTCATCTATTAATTTAAATTTTCTATTTTCCATTAATATTTCTCCGTTTATGATAGTAGTATCTACACTTCTTCCACTTGTATTATATACCAAATTAGATATTATGTTATTATTTGGTATACATGATATATTGTCTAATTTAGCAGAAATATCTACTAAAATTAAGTCTGCACTTTTCCCTACTTCTATGCTTCCAATTTCTTTGTCTAACCCTAATAATTTTGCACCATTTATTGTAGCCATTTTTATTACTTCTTTAGCATCTATCCTATCTTCGTTCTCATGTATTCCTCCTTGAATTAAACATGCAACTTTCATTGTCTCAAACATATCTAAATTATTGCCTGATCCCTGTCCATCTGTTCCGAAGTGCTACATTTATGCCTTCTCTTATATATTTTGTAGTATCTGCAATCTTACAGCCTAACCTCAAGTTTGATATAGGGTTATGAGCTATACCGCAATCCATTTTTTTTATTACTTTAATTCCTTCATCATCTAATTTAACTCCATGTGCTAATATTGTATGGATATCATAAAAATATTTTTTTAAAACTTCTACTGCATTTAGTCCATGTATTTTTTTGATATCTTCAATTTCATCTATACTCTCTAAAAAATGCAAATGAACTGGCAAGTCATATTTTAAAGCTAAGTTTCTGGCTTGCTCTAAGCATTTTGGTGAACATGTATATAATCCATGTGGTGACACTGTATATGTTATTAATTTATTTTCTTTATCTCGTGATTCATAAAAATCTATAAATTCCTCTATACGTTTATTTAACTCACTTTCTTCACTGCCTATATCCATTAAAGGTCTTGTAAGAACTACCCTCATTTTCATCTTTTCTGCCGATTTTCTTGTTTGCTCTGGCATAAAATATTGATCATTCACACAGGTAGTTCCTGTGGAAATCATTTCTAAAAAAGACAAACTAGATGCATCATAAATTTGTTGTGGTGTTAATTTTTCTTCTATTGGCCATATTTTTTCATGTAACCATGTATATAAATTACAGCCTTCAAAAGTCCCCCTAAATATACTCATAGCAATATGTGAATGTGTATTTATTAGTCCAGGCATTACAACTTTATTGGTTGCATCTATTACATACTCATTTTCCTTTTTATCTATATTTGAAGATAGCATCACTATTTTTTCTTTTTCAACTCTGATATCTAATTCTTTTACCTTTACATCGTTATTCTCAAATATAACTACTTTTCCATTTTTTATTAACATATTTACCCTCTACTTATTAAACTTTTAATTAAATATAATTCTAACATAAATAAATATCAAATAAAAGATTTATTTTTAAATTTGTTTTATATGCATTTTTTAAGAATATTTTCGCTAGTTGCAAAACCTTGATGGTGTAGGTTTAGAAATTTGTAATTCAGTTTTAATTTGGTCAAATTCGACCAAATTAAAATTAGAATTGTGAATATATCATAAAACAATTGTTTGTAATAGTCAAGTAAATTTTTAAATATATATAAATTCTTTAAAATAAATATTGAGATTTTTTTGTTATTGTAGTATCATTATTTATATATATTACAAAGGAGAAACTTTATGAATAAAGAGAATTTTGATTTTTATAGTTCAACCAATTTAAAATCATATAATTTAGACCAAACAATGAAATATCAGTTGAACGTGTTAGGTGGACTTGATGTTTTTACCAGAAGACATTGCGAAAATGTAGCAAATTTAACATGTAGAATGTGCGAATATTTACATGCAAGTCAAAAATTCACAATCTATTGTACAACATGTGCATATTTACACGATATTGGTAAATTATTTATTCCTTCTTCTATATTACAAAAACCATCAAGACTTACTGATAAAGAATATGAGATAATGAAAACACATACAACATTAGGATATGATATGTGTATGAAGGATTTAAAATTGCGACCATACGCTTCTGGAGCTTTAAACCATCACGAAGCATTAAATGGGACAGGTTACCCTAATGGTAAAACAAGAAAAGATATTCCATACGAAGCTCAAATAATAAGAGTTGCTGACGAATATGATGCTATTGTTAGTAAAAGACAATATAAAACACATATTGATATATCTGAAACTTTAAAAATATTAATTAAAGAATCTCAACCTGACCCTAAACTTGTTGCATTAGATCATTTATCTGAAAATTCTAAACTAGGAAAAATAAATAAAAAAGTATTACGCACTTTATTTAAGGTTGTTATAGATGATATTTTATATGAAATAAGTAGTGTAGTTGGTTATATTGATTATTTAAAAGAACATATAAAAAGATTAGAACTTATTGCTAAATATAAAAATAAAATGGAAAACTCAAGTAAAGAAAAAACTAAAAACTACTATTTAGAAGGAATTAAGTTGTTATTACAAGCTGAAGAAACAATTGAAAATAGTGATAAAATTTTAGAAGAATATAAACATGCTTTAGTTGTAAGACAAGAAAGAATACAAAAATTATATGATGAAATTAAAATTATAAAACAATTAAAAGTATAACTCTATAAGGGCTTATTGGTAGTATAATCCATAAGCCCTTAAATATAATGCCATACTTGTCGGAGATACTACTCTATTACATTAATTATATATATATAATCACACAGAAAAAATCCTTCCTTGATATTTTTTATTTTATCACGAAAGGATTTATTTTCATATCTTTTTCCTTAAAATTTTTTTATCTGCTAAAAAGCCCTCTTTTTCGTATAATTTGATAGCTTTATTATTGTTATTGAATACTTTTAACTCAATATATGACACTTTATTATTTTTTGACCATTCAGTAAAGTATTGAATTATCTGTCTCGCAATTCCTTTATTCCTATATTCTGGCTTAATATATAATGCATCCAGTTGAGCAACTTTATCATCATAAACATCACCACAATCCATTATAAAGCCAAAACCATATCCAAGAATATTATTATTTTCATCCTTAGCAACTATCATACATGAATCCTTTTTTTCAAAAAACTGTTCATAATAATTTTTTACAGCATAATTTTTATTTATATTTTTATCATACTGTCTTTCGTCTTGAATTAAGTCTGTTAGTAGATTATTAATCTCTTTTATATCATCCTTTATAGCTTCTTTTATAAATATCTCCACAATTTCTCACTCCTCTTTATAGTAAATTTTACTATGAAGTGAAAAAACTGTCAAATAAATATTCTCTTTTATTCTAGCCCGAAGCTTACTCCTAGTGCATTATTTAATTCATTCATTACATTTTCATCATCTATATGACCTATTTTCTCTCTTAACCTGCTTTTATCTATTGTTCTAATTTGCTCTGTTAAAATGATTGAATCTGATTTAAGTCCATTATTTTCTGAGCCAATCTCAATATGCGTTGGTAATTTTGCTTTACCAGTTTGAGATGTAATGGCAGCTGCAATAACAGTAGGACTATGCCTATTTCCAACATCATTTTGTATTATTAATACTGGTCGTACTCCACCTTGTTCAGAACCAATAACCGGACTTAAATCTGCATAAAACATATCTCCTCTTCTTATTATCATATCCTTCACTCCTAATACTTCTATATTTTAAGGTTGATTTTTTGATATATTTTATTTATTAGTTGAAATACGACTTGGATTATTTAGTATAAACCATTTAGCGTTATCTCATTATATAATATGTAAACAAGATTTTTTTTGTTAATATCTTGTATAACTAATTTAGTTGGCTTTCCTGCATTTTTATCTATATATAGCGTTTTATTACATATATATTTATTATTCTGATTTTGTAAATTAACTTTCATTGTTACTATATCATTTTCTTCTTCTAAAGTAGTATTATTACATTCTTTTCCGTTTTTATAATCCTGTATAAACGAATCTAACCACATATAATTGTCGACTGCAAAATTATAATTTTCATATACAGATGATAAATTTAATCTTGTATTATTTAATTTTAACGTATTATCCTTATATATTATTTCCATTCCTTCTATATTACTTGGCTCTAATACTGTTTGCTTTGATATTGTATCTTTTATATATTCCTGTTTAATTAAATATTTATTTGTATTTTTATTACTTTCAACCGTTACATCAATTGTCGCTTCATATGAACTAATATCTAAAATATATTTTTCAATTTCCTCAATATTTTTGTTACTCATATTATTACCCAAATTTGAAATTTTATAATTATTTTTTAATAGAAATATCAAAATAATTATAATTACAATACAAATTAAAGATACTAAAATCAAATTTCTTTTGTTTTTACCTGTATTTTGCTTATTTTTCATCATATCCAGCCTTTCTGATTTTTGATTACCTATTCAACAAAAAAAGAATAGTATTTATCACTATTCTAATTTTATTCTATATAATTTTAAAATATTCTGTTAAACAGTCTATTAGCTCATCTTTTGTTTCAATTCTATTTACCGCATCTCTATATTTACTTGCATTTTTCATATTTTTTATATATGCAGATATATGCTTTCTCATCTCTTTTATTGCAATATTTTCCCCTTTATATTTTACAGCTAATTCTATATGTTCTTTTATGATGTCAAGTTTCTCTTCATTTGAAGGTAGCTCAATATCTTTGCCAGATAAATAATTTATAACCTCTCTAAAAATCCATGGACTTCCTAAACTTGCTCTACCTATCATAACTCCATCTACACCAGTATATTCAAACATTTTAAGTGCATCTTCACCATTTTTTATATCTCCATTTCCAATTACAGGTATATTAACACTTTCTTTTACTTTTTTTATTATATCCCAATCTGCATTTCCTGTATAATATTCATCTCTTGTACGTCCATGAACTGTAATTGCCGACACACCAGCATTTTCAAATATCTTTGCTGCTTCTACTGCAACAATATGCTCTTTATCCCAACCCTTTCTCATCTTTATAGTTACTGGCACTTTAGATGATTTTACAACTTCTTTTGCAATTTCACCTGCATGTTCTAAATTTAAAAGTAATTTACTACCATCTCCATTTTTCACTACTTTTGGGGCTGGACATCCCATATTTATATCTATTATATCTGCGAATTCACTTATGTACTCTGCAGAATATTTCATTGATTCAATATCATTTCCAAAAATTTGTACTGCAATTGGTCTTTTCTCATTTTCCATATTTAATAATAATTTAGTTTTTTCATCATTATAGAAAAGTCCTTTTGCACTTATCATTTCTGTGCAAACAAGACCTGGTTTAAATTTCTCGCATATCAAACGAAATGGCAGGTCTGTTATACCTGCCATTGGTGCTAGCAATATATTATTATCTATTTCTACGTTTCCTATTTTTATTTTTTTTAAATACATAATCTTTTCCTTTTTATTCAATAAATATTGCCTTCTGCCTTCTTCCAGATATGTTTAATAATAATCCTATCATTATAAAATTGCTAAGTAATGAACTTCCTCCATAACTTACAAATGGTAATGGTATACCTGTTATAGGTAATAAGCCCATTGTCATTCCTATATTTTCTAACATGTGAAAGAAAAATATTCCTGCAATTCCCATAGCTATATATGAACCAACATCATCTTTTGCAGTTTTGGCAACATATATAGCCTTCGTTATGAGTAATACATATAAAAATATTATTCCTGCTGCAACTATAAACCCCATTTCCTCTCCAATTAAAGCAAATATGAAATCTGTTGTTTTTGGATACAAGAAACCTAACTGTGTTTGATTTCCTTTGAAAAGTCCCATTCCTAACAGCTGTCCTGAACCTATTGCAAGTTTTGACTGTATTATGTTGTATCCTGCTCCTCTAGGGTCTAAGTCTGGATTTAAAAATACGTCTATTCTAGTTTTTGCATGTTCTGGCAATACAAATAAATACAATACTGGTACTAATACTATTACTAATATTATAGCTGGAATTATATATCTTTTTCTTAATCCTGCTACAAATAACATAAATACTAGTGCCATTATAAATGCCAACGCTGTTCCATAATCTGGTTGCTTTACTATTAATGCAACTGGAATTGCAAATACAATAAATACTAAAATTAGTTTTAATATTTTATTTATTTCATCTCTTCCCTTATTTTGGATTCTGGATATCAGCCAAGCTAAAAATAAAACAACAACAACTTTTGCGAATTCTGCTGGCTGGAATGAAAGCGACCCTATGTCAAACCAACTGGTTGCACCATTAATAGCTTGCGTAAATAGAACTGCTACTAACAGGGCGAGTATTATTCCATACAGTATTGGCGAAATTTTTACTATAGCTTCATAATCTATAAAAACAACAACAATAAGTACTGGTACACTTATTGCTATCCACATTATTTGCTTTTTTAGTTCTTCATAATCTGAATTTTTAGTTGCAGATGTTAATGCCACAAGACCTATTATTACTAATATTATTGTGCATATTAATATACTCCACTCTATATTTTTAAGAATTTTTCTCTTCATTCTTAACCTCTTCTTTATATTCTATATTTTCTTCTTTTGAATTATATTCATCTTGTACATCATCTATAATTGTATAACCCTTATAACTTTTTACTTCATTTTTTATATCTTCTCTTACTTCTTCTGCATTATCAATTTTTATATTTTCTTCATTTAATGCATTTTCTTGATGATGCTCCTCTTCCTCTTCTTTTGGCTTTGTATTAACATTTAGTTTTCTTGCATCATTTTTTATTGTTACAATTGGTATATTAGCATATAAGGCAGGGGCTCCAACAGTTCCATCTTCACCCGGCTTATTTGTCATTCTTACATCAATTGCTTCTTCATCTATATCTATATATTTTTTTATTACCTCTATTATTTCTTGTTTCATCATTTCAAGAAAATCTGCAGATATATTAGCCCTATCTTGAGCCAATACTAAATGCAATCTTTCTTTAGCTGTACTTTTTGAGTTTTCTTTATCGTTTTTTCCAAATCTTTTAAAGAAATTTTTAACGTTTTCAAGCATATTTTACCTCCAATAGTATTAATGTTTACCTTTTGAGAAAAAACTTTTTATTTTAGTAACGAAACTCTCATCTTTTCCTGGAATATTCATCTCAACGTTTTCTCCTAGAATTCTCCTTGCTATTTCCATATAAGCTTTTCCAGATGGAGCTTTACTATTTGTTACAACTGGTTCTCCTTTATTTGTTTGAGTTATTATGTATTCATCATCTGGAACTACACCAATTAAATCTATTGATAATAAATCAACTATATCATCAACATCCATCATTTCACCTTTTCTTACCATAGAAGGTCTTATCCTATTTATAACTAGTTCTGGATTTTTTATGTCAGATGCTTCTAATAACCCAACTATTCTATCTGCATCTCTTATTGCAGAAATTTCTGCTGTGGTAACAACTACAGCTCTATTTGCTCCAGCAATTGCGTTTTTGAAGCCTTGTTCTATTCCTGCTGGACAATCTATAAGTATATAATCAAATTCTTCTTTTAGTTTACCTATTAAGTCTTTCATTTGTTCTTCATTTACTGCACTTTTATCTCTTGTTTGAGCCGCTGGAAGTAAGAATAATTCTTTAAATCTTTTATCTTTTATTAAGGCTTGTCTTAATTTACATTTTTCTTCTACAACATCAACTATATCATAAACAATTCTATTTTCTAGTCCCATTACAACATCTAAGTTTCTTAAACCTATATCTGTATCTACTAACGCAATTTTTTTACCTCTTAAAGCAAGTGCTGCCCCTAGGTTTGCTGTTGTTGTCGTCTTTCCTACTCCACCTTTTCCGGACGTTATGACTATAACCTCTCCCATAAATTCTCCTCCTTGTTTGGTTTAAACAACTTTTTGCTATATTTTTATTCTAATAATAAAAAGTGCATAATTAAACATATATATTATATACGCAAAACCTAAAAACGTCAATGTTTCTGCAAAAAAATATCCTAAAACTATTTTTCAAGTTTTAGGATATTTTATATTTTTAATTATAATTTGCACTATAAGTTGTTGCGCTCGAGCCTGCAATTGATACTGGTGTTATTTTTGCATAACCGTTTCCACTATGACCTGTTTCTGTTCCTCCTGATGTTGATTCAAATGATGTATCTCCTGCATAAGTTGCAGCTGATGTCAAATAATATTTAGTTGGAACTGAATATCCTGATGGGACATTTGAACTTGTGCTTGAAGTCCATACAAATCCTGAACCTCCACCGCCACCACGGTCATCATCTCCAGAACCGTCAGGTACCGTTCCTGAGCCACCGTACCAGCCTCCGCCTCCGGCGCCTCCGTATCCACTAGATTTATTAATTCCTGCACCTCCGAAGCCAAATCCTCCATAATAAGCTGTATTGTCTGATGTCAAACTTGAGGTAGCTTGTGATGATGCATCATGTCCACTTACACCTGAACATGTTTGTGTTCCACCCTTTCCACAATAGTCACCATGTGCTGTGTAACTCTCGGTTGAAGAGCCTCCTGATGTTCCACCTCCATACATTCCTTTTTTACTAGATGAACCATCTGATCCTCCGCCACCTGCTACTATTATTCTTGAAAGTAGAGATGATGAATTGTTCCAACTTCCTGATACCAATCTTATATCTGTGGCTCCACCGCCACCTTTATACCCATATCTATAGCCTCCGCCATTATATCCTCCTGTTACAACTCCGCTCGTACTAGAACTTGAGCTTCCTCCAGCTCCTCCTACATAAACATACAACTTTGTTCCTTTTGTTAATGTTATTGTTCCTACTGAATAGCCACCCTTTCCACCATAACTTGATGATGAACGGTAACCACCTTGTGCTCCCCATACCTGTAATTTATACGTTCCATCTGCTGGAGCTGTATATGTTGAATAACTGCTTGGACTTGAATAAGTACTTGCACTTGCTGAAGTCACTACTATTGGAGCACTTATTGTTTCTATTGCATTATTTTGCATATCTACAGATAAGGTGTGTAAATAATATGTTCCTGCCGAGCTTGAAGATAATGATAATGTTTTAGTTGCAGAATTAATCTGACCTCCACTATAGTCTGACGAACTTGTTCCTATATATCCACTTTTAGTATTATATACATATCTACATTTTGATAAATCTAAACTATCTTCATTATCAGCTTGTTCTACTATCGCACTTATTGATTCTCCAGTTAATGCTGTTGTTTTAGCAACAGTGATTTTTACTGTTGGAGCAATTGCATCTGGTTTTAATTCTGGCTCTGGTTCATTTTCACTATTATTTACGCTTGCAGTTGTTTTACTTTCTCCTCCACTTATTGTTACATCTACTGGTGTAATTTTTGCATAACCGTTTCCACTATGACCTGTTTCTGTTCCTCCTGATGGTGATGTAAATGATGTATTTCCTGCTTTTGTTGATGCATTTTTTAAATAATGTGAACTGTTCAAGGTACATCCTGATGGATATGAAGAAGCTGTTGATGATGTATATACATAGCCTGAGCCTCCGGCTCCTCCACTGGTGTCGCTACCATCATTTGAAGTTGCTGGTGAAGTACTTCCTCCGCTTAGTACCACCACCATACCAGCCTCCGCCTCCTCCACCGCCATCATAAGCAGTGTGGGCTCCATAGCCAAATGATCCACCTGTTCCTGTAGTCGTTGCTGTTGCAACAGTAGACATTCCATCACTTGGGCCTCCACTTGTTCCTCCGCCGTATCCTGGCGTATCGCCAGAGTCTTCTCCTGCTCCGACCGTCCTCCTCCTGCAACTATAACACGTGCATATAATGAAGTAGAACCTACTCGGATATCTGAAGCTCCTCCGCCTCCATTAGCTGGTTCACTAGAACTAGATGCCCATGCAGAGCCACCTCCGTTATATCCACCTTCCGCTTTTCCATTTTCTGAAAATTTTCCCATTCCTCCAACATACACATAAAGTTTTTGACCCTTTTTTAAAGTAATCTCTCCATAAGAATATCCTCCAAGACCACCATTGGCTGTGTCACTTGAATTACTAATTTGTTTTCCTCCACCTTGCGCTCCCCATACTTCCAACTTATATGTTCCGTCTGCTGGGGCTGTATACGTATAATATTTATTTGACTCACTATTTGCACTTGAATATGTTGTTGCACTTTTTGAAATTACCTCTATTGGACAACTTATCGTTTCTATTGCATTATTTTTTTTATCTACTGTTAATGTATGAATATAATATGTTCCTGATGATGACATCAATATTGTTAAAGATGTTTTTGCACTAGAAACTGCCCCGCCTGTATATTTATCTTCATCTGTTCCAATATATGAACTTTCTGTATTACATACATATCTACACCTTGTATAATCTATGTTATTCTCCTCGTCACTTTGTTCCACTGTTGCAATTACACTAGATCCAGCTAATACTGCTGACTTATTAACTGTGATTGTTGCTTTTGGTGCATTAAAATCACTTCCTTTTAACGATTGTTTTCTATAAATACTTTCTATATCTTCACTGCTCTTTTCATATGATTCTTTTATCTTAACTACGGTTTGTAATTGGCTCTGCCTTACAGCGTTAGATGTAAAATATAGTCCTGCTAAAACAAATAAAAATCCAATTAACACAATACACACATAAACAGCAATAGAAGCTTGTTCACCTTTAATATTCTTTTTCATTTGATTTTTCCTCCATTATATCTATTTATATAATAATTAAAAAAACAATAATTGTCAATAAATATTTTACCTATTTTGCATACTTTTATTCTAATTTTATACCATTGCATTTTAATTTACAAGTACTTTTACAGAATAGTTTTTTCATTTTGTAATTTAATCCATTTTATTCTTTCTTCATGTAATATTTTTTTTAATCCAATTCCACCTGAAATATTATATTTTTCCATAATCATTTTTCCTGTTACTTCTTTTAAGCATTTTTTTCCTATTTTATCAAAATCTATTTTATCCAAAAATTTACCATTTCTTGCTCTATCACACATTACAACTATTTTCATTCCATCTAAACCTAATTGCGATTTTCCTACTCTTTCTATAAATTCTACTTTCTTTTTTGCAGTCATTTCATTAAATATTCCGCCTCTCATGTGTTCTTTGGCTGAAATTTTTCCACATGAAGTCCATAATTTAGGTATTTTTAGCCTTCTACCCATTTCTAGTACTAATTTTTCACCTCTTTCTTCATGTCCATAATGATGTGGTAAAATATCTCGTGGTGTTGTTCCTTTTCCTAAATCATGTACTAAACAACTATATCTTATTTCTAATTTGTCTGTCAGCTTAACTGAATTGTCTACTACCTGCATTGTATGGTTATAACTATCTCCTTCAGGATGATATTTTTCTGGTTGTATTTTTCCTATTAAGTCAAATATTTCCTTAAAATGAACTTCTAATACGTCCGCTTCTCTCAGCACATTAAAAAATATAGATGGCTTATTGCTCGCTAATGCCTTTTTTAATTCTATAAATACCCTTTCCACAGATAATGTTTTCAACTCGTTTTTTAGTAATTTCATTTGTCCTATGGTTTTATAATCTACTTTAAAATTTAACACAGATGCAAAACGTGCCACTCTATATACTCTTAATGGATCTTCTGAAAATGCTTCTGTTGTATTTCTTATAATCTTTTCTTCTATATCTTTCTTGCCTCCAAATGGATCTATTAATTCACCTGTAAGTATGTCTCGTGCCATGGAATTTATTGTTATATCTCTTCTTGCTAAATCCTGTTCTATTGTTATATCTTCATTTGTCTGTATTTCAAATTCTTTATGACCTAGTCCAATCTTTTTCTCTATTCTTGCCAATGCAATCTCTTTTCCATCCAAATCATATACTCCAAAACTTTTCCCTCTTTTTATCATAGTTGGAAACATAGTTTCAAATTTTTCTGCAGTTAAACCAGTTACGCAATAATCTTCATCTTTTCTTTCTCTTCCAATTATTTCGTCTCGTACTGCTCCTCCAACTAAATAAAGTCGTCCTCCTGCCTTTTCTATCTTTTGCGCAATATTTTTCATTTTTTCATCACTCAATTTATATTCCTCCATATAATCTTTATTTAACAAAAATACAGACCATCTTAAGATAGACTGTATTAAAAAATTATATATTTTTTCGTTTTTTAAAAATATCATCTGGATTATATTTTTTGCGCTTTTCCATATCCATTTGCATTCTATCGTATTTTTGTTTAGCCAAAATTATTTTCCTTTGCTCATCAGTAGCCCAATAATCTCTAAACAGTATAGCTATAATTGCTTTCGCCCTTTTTGAAACTCCCTGTTCGGTCAATGTTAATTCTGGATTATATTTAAATTTATATTCTTTATTTGCATTAGTTTCAAAAAGCTTTATTTTACTTGCTGGTATTTTATTGTAATCTTCTAGCGGAATATGTTTTAATATTTCAAGCACTTCACTATAAGCATTAGCATATTCAATATCTACCATCGGCTTACCTCCATAAATCAGCTTTTTATTTATATTTCCTCAAATATGTATGGATTTGAACTCATATCATCAACTATGTCTTCTAATTCTTCACCATTTTGCTCTCTTTCATCTATATAATTCTTAACTTCAAAATCATCTAAATTTAAAATATATGGATTTCCATCAAACAATAAATTTAAATTATCAAATCCTAACTCTTCCATAGTATTTATTAGATTATCTATATCTGAAACACTTCTATCTAAATATTCAGCATTACTGCTTATTATATTTCTTATCTGTATATCATCACATTTGTTATTTTTTAATATTTCTATTTTTCTTAATAATTCACTTTCATCTAACTCTACAATGTTTGGACATATCTCTACCATTTGATTAATTGTACTATCACTTATTCCTAAATCTTTTAATATTTTTTCCATTTTTCTTCCTCCTATTATGTTTTAGTTATATCATAAGTAAATAATTTATTCAATAAGTTGTTTAATGTTATTTCAATTTATTTGTCATCTAATAAATATTCTTTATCTGACTGTTCTCCTACAACTTCTTCTATCTTATTAATATATGATGTATCTTTTTGTTCATCTATTGTTTCTTTTCCTAATTCTTTCGTACTTTTCTTCTTTAAATATTCTTTATAATCATATTTCTCTAGCAATTCTTCTTTTGTAACTCCATATTGACTTTCAAAGACCTTTTGACCTTTAAATATTCTTGAATAATTTTGTGTATCAATGTCTATCCCTCTATCCTTAAAAAACATATATCTTGCATAACTTAATTCTACACTCTGCATTAACTTATTTGGATCTATAATTAATACTGAATGTAATCCTATAGAATTATAAAATTGTATTTTTTGTTTTAGATTTTCCGTACTATACCCAAATATTGTAGGTAAATGTCTTGTCATCACTATTACTTCTTCTTTACTATATCCCAATTTTATTATTTCTTCAATCTTTTGCTTCATTGTTTCAATATTTACACAATATACTGATGGAGATTCTCTGGTTATTTTTATTATATCTTCTATGCTATACCCTAATGCTTTCATATCTTCCATTTTTTGTTTTATGTTTTCTAAAGCTAGTCCACATATTGCTGGCGAGTTTTTTGTCATTTTTATTATATCTTCTTTACTATATCCTATTTTCTCCAATTCTTCCGACTTTTGTTTTATAGAATCTATGTTATAACTAAACAACTCTGGTAATCTTTTTGTCATCTTTATTATATCTTCCCTAGCATATCCATATTTTTCTAATTCACTTATTTTTTGCTCCATATTTTCTGTTGTATAAACATATATCGCTGGTAAATGCTTTGTCATTTTTATTATATCTTCTTTTTTATATCCTAATGATATTAAAAAATTATAATTTTCTTTAATTTTTGCTAATAGTGTTTCTGGTTTCATTTTTCCAGTTGAATGATTATTTACTATTTTCTCTATTTGCTTATCTGTATATCCCATTTTCTTTAATGATTCTTTAAGTTCTTCCATTTAGTTTTTCTCCTAACCACCATAAATTTGACTATTATCTTTTAGATCTTTTTCTTTTTCAAATTGTTTTTCTATTTCTCCTTCTGTATCATCTATATATCGAGTATCATCTTGCTCTTCTATGGTTTCTTCACATAATCCTTTAATATTCTTTTTTTCTAAACCTTTCTCATACGTATATTTTTTCAATAAATCTTCTTTTGTTATTTTATACTGTTTTTCAAATTTTTTCTGTCCAACAAATAATCTAGAAACATTATTTGGATTTATACTTATACCCAGACTCTCATAATATTGATATCTTGCATAACTTAATTGAATGCTTTGCATCAATTTTTTAGGATATCTAATAATCAATGAATGGCATCCTATAGAATCATAAAAATCTACTTTTTGTTTTATATTTTCTATACTTAAACTATATATAGGTGGTAAACCTTTAGATATTTCTATTACCTCTTCTCTGCTATATCCTAAACTTTCCATATCTGCAATTTTCTTCTTTATATTTTCTATACTCAAACTATATAGAGATGGAAAAATTCTTGTCATATCTATGATTTCTTCTCTACTATATCCTAATGTTTCTACATCTTTAATTTTTTGTTCTATACTTTCTAGTTTATAACAGAACATTGCAGGTAATTTACTTGTCATTTTTATTATATCTTCCCTGCTATATCCTATTCCTTCCATATATTCTATCTTTTGCTTTATATTTTCTGTACTAAATCCACATATTGCAGGCAGTCTTTTTATCATTTTTAGTACATCTTCTCTACCATATCCCAATTTTACCATATACGAAATTTTTTGGTTCATAATTTCTTCGCTATATCCATATATTGCTGGTAAATTCTTGGTCATTTTTATCACTTCTGATTTACTATATCCTAATTCCTCCATATATTCTATCTTTTTGCTTATATTTTCTGCACTTATACTATATATTGATGGAAAAATTTTTGTCATTTTTATTACATCATTTCGGCTATATCCTAATCCCTCCATGTATTCTATTTTATTTTGTATATTTTCTATGCTATAATTATATAATTCTGCAATTTTCTTTGTCATTTTCATTATATCTTCTTTGCTATATCCTAACGATATTAAATATTTATGGTTTCTTTGGAAATTAGATAATATAGTTTCTGGCTTCATTCCAGAAAATCCATGAGCATTTATAATTTTATTTATTTCTTCTTCAGTATATCCTAGTTCTTTAAAACTTCTATATAGCTCTTCCATCTCATCCCCCTATTCATCACCTATTTGATCATCTTCATTTACTAATTTTTCTGGTTCTTCTTTTTGATTTTCAAACTCAGCTTCTGTTTCATACATATATGATGTATCTTTCTGTTCCTCCATTGTTTCCTGTGCTAATTTATAAGTATCTATTTCTCCTATATGCTCTTGATATTTGTATTTATCTAATAAGTCATTTTTTGATACTTTATACTGCTTTTCAAATGGTTTCTGACCCATAAATAACCTAGAAAAGTTTTTCCTATCTATACTTATACCTTTATCTTTATAAAATTGATATCTAGCATAACTTACCTGTATACTCTGCATCAAAACCCTAGGTTTTTCTGCAACCAATGAATGTAATCCTAAAGAATTAAAGAATTGTACCTTTTGTTTCATATTTTCTATACTTAATCCCAATATTGGTGGTAAAACTTTAATCATCTTTATTGATTCTTCTCTACTATATCCCAACTTTTCTACATCTTCTACCTTTTGTTTTATTGTCTCTTTAGATAATCCGAACATTGTTGGAAATGATTTAGTTATTTCAATCACATCTTCTTCATCAAATCCTAATTCTATTAAGCCATTCATTTTATTTTTTATGCTCTCTATACTCAATCCAAACATAGATGATTTTTCCTTCGTTATTTTTATAACTTCTTCTCTGGTATATCCTAGCTCTTCTATATCTTCCAACTTTTGTTTGATGCTTTCCATACTATGACTCAATATTGAAGGTGATATTTTTATCATTTTTATAACTTCTTCTCTGGTATATCCTAGCTTCTCTATACCTTCTATTTTTTGTCTTACACTTTCTACACCATATCCAAATATCGCTGGTAGCTTTTTTCCCATCTTTATTATGTCTCTATAACTAAGACCTAAACCTTCCATCTCCTCGATTTTTTTCTTAATATTTTCTTTAGAAGCCCCAAATAATTGTGGCGATGTTTTTATCATTTTTACAACTTCCTGCTGACTATATCCCATTTCTTTAAACTCATCTATTTTTTTATTCATGTTTTCTACACTATATACATATATAGCTGGTAAAGCTGTTGTTATTCTTATAACCTCTTCATTAGTATATCCTAATGATTTTAAATAATTAAAATTTCTTTCAAAATTCATCTTTATAGTATCACTTTTCATTCTTCTCATAGCATAAGAACCAACTATCTTATTTATCTCATCTTCGTTATATCCTAATTTTTTTAAAACATCTCTTGGCATTAAAAATCACTTCCTTCTCTACATAACTATTATTAATTATACTACAAATCTTTATAAATTTCTCCATTTTTTGGTATTTTTTTCTAAAAAGTCATTTTTTTGAATGATTTTATATGTTTTTTAGCAAACTTAGAACTTGTTATATAAAACTACTTGAAAAAAAGTTAGAAATAATATAAAATAATATAAGTTGATAAGTTAAATATATGTGTTTATAGCTCAGTTGGATAGAGCGCTCCCCTCCTAAGGGAGAGGCCGCAGGTTCGATTCCTGCTAAGCACACCATTTTCTTTTATAAAACTAGAAAATATATATATCTAAATAGAGGCTGTAAATATACAGCTTCTATTTAGATATATATTGTTCATTTTGTTTATCATACATATTGGCAGATTGACTAAATATCTGGCTACTTGTTGTCTGCTCAATGGTTGCACTTATAGCACTATCTATCAATACTCTACTATCTTCTGCCATTCCATTTCTAGATAAATTTATATCAATCTTCTCCAATAATTTCTTTCTATACTCATCTTTAATCTCGCCTGAATTATTTATTTTATCTTTCAAAATAGAACAATATCTAAGTATTTCATTGTTCTCCAACTCTAAAGCATTTTGATACCCTTCATCTAATAATTCTAAGCAAGTATTAAAATTCTCTGGGTCATTAAAAAATTCTGGGTTTTCATCTTCTAGAAATTGATTAATACACGCATTTAACAATACTCCTGTAGCATTAAAATTTCCTTCAAATGCTCGCAATGCTTTAACACTTAGTCCCGGTACAAATTTTATATCTTTATAATTACAATTTTGTACACATTCTAATATTTCAGATTCGTTTTCTATTTCATATCCTCTTTTTGATACTGCCTGAATAGCATCCCTTACCTCTTTAAATACTTTCTCTGGTTCATATACCAATTTATCAATTACATTCTCCCCAAAATACTCTGGCATTTTTTGCAGTTTCATCAATATTCCTAAATCTCTTCCTTCTCCTATCAAACCTATCCACATTGTTAAATAACTCTCTATATCTGAATAAATTTCTTGTTCATTTTCTTTTATAGTAGAAGGATCGATCTTTTCTAATACATCTGCCACATTCCAAATATTTACCCAATCTATGTCATCTAATGGAGTAGCATACAGATATAATATTTTTTTAAAATCTTCATCACTCAGATCTAAATTTAAAAGACTATCTAATCTTATATTATCAATAGTATAAAATGTACTACCTCTCTCACTTGCAGAATAATCAATATCAATTTGTTTTCTTAACAAATCCATTAGGCTTATATATTCATTAATTTCATTACTAAACATATTATATTTTTTTGCTAAATATAATACGTCTCTAATATTATCTACTTTCTTATCTTTTAAAATTTGATTAAAAAGATCATAAGGTATACTTCCTGTCAGAGATAGAATTTCATCAAAGTTTTCTGAATTATCTTTATTTACCTCATACCAGCCATTGATAAGTAGTTTAATAAAATTATTATATCCCGAATCCAAACAAATTCTTTGTATTTCTCCATTTGACTTTTCAGTAGCCATTTGTATATCTTCTACTTTTAGTTGAGAAAAAATATCATACATATTATCTTCAGTAACTTTAGAAAAATCTATTTTATCTAACCAATCAAATCTTAACTTGTTTATATAATATACATCTTTTATTATATCCCCGCCTACTGAATAAAACCTACCACTTTCTATGTCTACATTTTTTTTCGTAATACTTTCATCCAATGGGAATGTATAAAAATCATATAATATCAATTTCAATTCATCTGTTGCTTTAGGTAAGTATAAATTCGAATCATTTCCCTCCACACTAATTTGAGCTTCTGATAACTCGCCTAACAAAATTTCCTTTAAATCAGAACCTAATACTTCTTCACATATATCAAAAAATTTAATATTATGCCTAAAAAGATAATGCTGTATTGCCTCCATATCTTTACCCTTTACACTTAATGCATATAATATATTGCGAGTAAAATCTCCTTCTTTAATGTATGATAAATGGTCAAAATACCCCTTATTTTGTGCTATTTTCTCATTATCCTGGTCAGATATACAATTTATTTTGTTTCCTTTGTAAATATAATAATTAATACACATCTCAGCAAACACATTAGCAATTGCTTCTTCAATTATTGAATTCATCATTTCATAATTGCTCAAATAAGAAAATGCATGTGAAAATTCATGAATAATAGTATGCATCATATCAATATCATTCATTTTTTCTTTGCAAAAGTGCTCCACTAGATACATACTGCAACTGCCAAAATCGTAATATGCAGCAAAATCTTGATACCTTTCGCTTTCATCAATATGTACAGATGTATTACTCATAAAGCCTTCAGCACGGTTTAATGTATCTTCATCAAAATGATCTCTGATAAAAAATCTCATTATCTCCTTTGCTTCTTCAACAGCATCAGACATCATCTCTATTGTTACATGTTCTACCTCCTGCTTAACACCTTTTGAAGTTAAGTCTTTATTATCATCATTTGTTCCCATTTTTCCCCCTAATCTATTAAAACACCTGGATTCATTTCTTTCGTTGTTTTCCACTCAATTCCATATTTTTCTTTCAATAACTTCTTTTTATAACTATCAAAAATGTGTATATATCCTAAACCTTTTCCTACGCCTTCTTCCATTAGTACTTTTTCTACATCCTTATCAACTTTCTCGAAAATCTCCTTTAATTCTTCCTTTTCTTCTATAGGATCATGTTTTAACATTAATTTTCCACTCCTTTACTAATTCTTTTTCAAAAGTTTTTTTATAAAATTTTTAATTTTTACAAATAATGTATCTTTTTTATATTCTATAATCGCATTTTGTTCTTCTGCTTGGTTTTGTACAACTTTCTTTTTATTTTTAAATAAATCATCCGGATTATATTTTTGTCTTAATTCAGCTTGATACTTTTCTTCGTTTTGTGCATATATTTTTATTAATCTCTTCTTTTCGCTTTCATCTTCACACCAATATTGTAAATTAAGCATTGCAATTAAAGCCAAAGTCTCTTTTTTTAAATTTTGCTCTTTTATTGGTTGCTTTGGATTGATATTTTTTATATAATTTATATCTTTCTCTTTTTTAAAAAAGTCTCTTAAATTTTGTGGTATTTTATTTCTATAATTATTATCTAATAATTCTAAAAAAGAATCTAACTCAGTATATGCTTGTCTTATTGTTAAAGGTATATCCATATACTTTTCCCTCTTTCGTTATATTTCTTACATTGTATAAATTACGAGTTTGTTTGTCAAGCAAAAAAATACCTAAAAACCTTTATATTTTCTATTGATAATTTTATTAAAAAAATATATAATAATGGAGATATTGTAAAAAAGGAGAAAAGATATAATGAAATTAAGTGATAAAACTAAAGATATTGTAGAATGGATTGTGTGTATATTAATAGCATTAGTATTAGCTTTATTAATTAAGTTTTTTATAGGCACCCCTACTATAGTAAAAATGCCTTCAATGTATCCTACTTTAAAACAAGATCAACGTCTTATTTTAAATAGATTGGTACGTACAACTCACACAATGCCATCAAGAGGTGATATTATTACTTTTGAAGCACCAACTTCAGATTCTTACATCTATGAATCAGATTATGATCCAAATGATGTTGTAGCTAAATATTCAAATGAGCCTACTAGTCTATGGGGAAAATTCACTCATTATTTTCTTGAAATAAATAAAGATAGTTACATAAAAAGAGTTATAGGTCTCCCTGGTGAACATGTACATATTGAAGATGGCAAAGTTTATATTAACGATGTCGAATTGCAAGAAACATATTTGCAACCTTCTGTCACCACAGAAATTTTAAATTGTCCTTTTTATGACTTAGTTGTCCCTGAGAATTGTGTATTTGTAATGGGAGATAATCGTCCTGAATCTACTGACAGTAGAAGATTTGGATGTATTCCTTTAGAGAAAATAGAAAGTAAAGTATGGATTAGATTTTGGCCATTTAATTTATTTGGAAAAGTAGATTAATAACCACTACATGGAGGTATAGCTTTGAATTTTTCACATATTATTGGTAATGATAATATAAAACAATTATTATCCAACTCAATAAAAGCAAATAATATTTTACACAGTTATATGTTTATTGGTAATGAAGGAATTGGTAAAAGTCTTTTTGCAAGCGAATTTGCAAAAATGATTTTATGCAATGCTTCCACACCTAATGAAAAGTCATGTGATAACTGTAATTCATGTATTGGATTTAACACTAATAACCATCCTGATTTTATGATTGTTGATTTAGAAGATAGTAAAAGCATAAAAATAGATCAAATTAGGTATTTACAAGAAAAAATCGCAGAAAAACCAATTGTATCTAATCGCAAGGTTTATATTATAAATAATAGTGATACAATGACTAAAGAAGCACAAAATTGTTTATTAAAAACTCTTGAAGAGCCACCTTCTTATGCTGTAATAATTCTTATATCATCTAATGAAAGTAATCTGCTTAATACTATTAAATCAAGGTGTACTAAAATTTCATTTACCAAACTCAATAATGATGAAATTTTAGATTATTTTAAAAGAAATAATATTGAATTTAATTTTAATCAAAATATTTTACAAGCTTGTAATGGTAGCATTGGAAAAGCTATCCGAATAAAAGATGAATCAAATAATTATAATATTATTGATGATGTGTTAAATAATATTCGCACAAAAGATATTTCGTATATTTGGAATAATAGCGAAATTTTGTATAAATCAAAAGATAGCATAGATGATTTGCTAGATTATATTAATATTATTCTTATGAATAAATTGCTTTCTACAAATGATATAAGATATGTAAATTGTGTTAAAATTGTTGAAAAAACAAAAAAGAAGTTATCTTCTAATGCAAATTACGATATGAGCATAGATAACATGTTACTTAATATTTGGGAGGAATTTAATGAAGAATATTGTTGGAATTAGATTTAAAAGACCTGGAAAAATATATTTTTTTGATCCAGGAGAATTACAGATTGAAAATAAAGATAAGGTCATTGTCGAAACTTCAATTGGAGAAGATTTAGGTGAAGTTGTAATAAAAAAAAGAGACATGCCTGATGATAAAATTGTAGCACCTTTAAAGAAAGTAATTAGAATAGCTACAAAGCAAGATTTAGAACA
>CANQHH010000002.1 GCA_947623615.1 uncultured Clostridia bacterium
AAAACTCCTTACTAAGCTATCCATATCTTTGTACTGGTATTTTTCATCTCTCTCTATAACAATTAAATTTTCCATATCTTGTATTCCTCCATATTAAATTTTATTTTTTATCTTATTGTTTCATCATCAAATTTTCCGTTATGAGCTTGATACATTTTGCTTTAAACCTATTTTCCTTTTCTCACATTATACTAAATATATTTTACTATTTCAACCATATTACCTTTAACTTTACAATTTTATATAATAATGCTTATAACTATACTTACTACCGTTGTAAACATTAATAAAAAATTCAGTTTTATTGATTTTCTATATTTTTTCTCTATTCTGTTTATTTCTTTTTTACTTTTATTAGAATTATTTTCTATTCTTGAAATATAACTGCTTATTATCATTTCCGCTTCTTTTAATATATGTTCATTTGAAAACTTTTCATCAGTTACATATATTTTTTTAGATTTACCCTTATCATTTACATTTTTATTACTTTCACTATCAACATATTGATATTTTTTTATTTTCTTATTTTGTTTTAATACCACAATAGCCTCATCAACTAAATTTGATGGCAAATTTTTTAACACTATTATATTTTTCATATTACTTATATCCATACCATACCTCCAAAAACCTATTTATTTAGATTTTTGCCAGTTTTACCATTTTTATACATAATTTATTTTTTTTATTACTTCATTTATTCCATAAACAATAGTATTAGATACATTTATTATTGAATTAATATTAACATTTCTCAATGTTTCAAAGTTTTCTTCTGCATCATTTTTATTTTCTCCTACTACACATTTTATATTTATATGAGAATTATAACTTATACTTCTTCCTAATGAACTTCCTAAACTAATTATACCTTCATTTACAAATATTTTTTCAACCATATCCATATTTCCTAATGCTGAATCTATAGTAATAATAAAAGGATTTTCACATTCTTCGTCTATTTTTCGTAAAATATTTTTCGCATTATTAAAATTTAATGTATTATATATATTTCCACATACAATTATTCTCTTATTTTTTTTAACTTTTAAAACTTCTATTAATTTTTGTCCTACTATAGGTCCTATTGCATCACCTATTATTTTTATTGTTCCAACACATAAAATAACTATTTCAGAAAACTGCTCTTTAACATTAAATTTACTTATTTTCTTTTCTAAATCTTGTACTAACTTTCTATTTGTTGTCATCTTTACACCTCTAGTGTATTCTATTCTTTCACTGTTGCAATTATGATGTTTATGTTTTTATCTGTATTATATTTTCTTATTATATCTTCTGAAAAACTTGCAATTTCGTTTGATAACACTACCATTTTACAATTTTGCGTTATTAACTCTTGTATTTTTTCATCAGTTTCATCTGGATTATGTAATTTTATTACATCAAATCCTAATGCTTCTGGCATTTTAAAACTCTTATCATCTTTCTCATACTTAATCCATGATATTTTCATTTAATAATCACCTTCTTATTTATTTTTCTTCCGTTTTTGCTTTTTTATGCAAAAAAATACCATAAATGTTTTTTCACATCTATGGTACTTTTTTCTATTCCAAAATTTGCTTTATTTCTTCATCTTCTAATAAATTTTTATCTGATATATATTCTACTGCTCTTTTATCATTTTCAATTGCAACTTTTACTATTTCTTTATTTGCTCTTAATTTTTTACTTGCATATTTTAAAATCAAGCCCTTGTTTTTTACCGCCTCATATACAATATCAAAATTGTCTCTTAAATCTGGTGATGCAAAATACAATTCCTGTCCATCTATTTTTACACCTTCCATTATTACGTCTTTATCTGACTTTAATATATCACTTGCATAACATACTGTCCATCCAACTTTTTTTACTGAAGCTAGTACTGTTTCCTTGTCATTTTTTAGCCTGTCACTTGCAAATTCCAAAGAATTACCATCCTGATTTATAGCTTCCATAACAACATCTTTATCATCTTTTAATTCATCTGAAACATAATCTAACAAACTACCTTGTTGTCTTACAGCTTCAAGTACATATTCTCTATCATTTTTTCTGCTTTCATCGAACTCCATTTCTTATATATCTCCTTCTTACTCTGTATAATAACCTACTTGAAATCAAATTGAAAATTATAAAATTTATTATTGTCGCTATAGCTAACATTACAGTAGGTAATACATATTCCTGTGTCAATTCTACATTAAATAGATTTCTTAATGTCAAACAACATGCTGTAAATATTATAACTAGCGTTGGTAACAATATTCCTCTTAAAACATTAAATGGTATTGATATTTTTATTAATAGTAAAAATCCTGTTAATACTGTCAAAATTACACATATAGTTGAATATATATCTGGTGGGAAATTATATACACTATTTACCACTAACACTACAATTATATTTGTAATTACTGTAATTGCAGTTGGAATTGATTTACTTATTACA
Organism: uncultured Clostridia bacterium; assembly: GCA_947623615.1. GTDB lineage: Bacteria > Bacillota > Clostridia > TANB77 > CAG-508 > CALXVA01. The sequence continues at coordinate 2,462 of CANQHH010000002.1, forward strand.
TTTCCTATAAATCTTCCCTTTACTCTTGCTTTATTTGGCTCTAATGCTAATATTAATGATGGAATACCTATACATACTAAAGAAATTAAACTTAATTGTATTGGTGCAAATGGGTAATTTTCATTCATAAATACAAATATTATAGCAAGGATTGTTGAATAAATTGTTTTTGATAAAAACAAAGATGCTGAACGCTCTAGGTTATTTATCGTTCTTCTTCCTTCTGCAACAATCTTAGGCATTGATGCAAAATCTGAATCCAATAAAACTAATTGTGATACATTCCTTGCAGCATCACTACCACTTGCCATTGCTATACTACAGTCTGACTCTTTTAATGCTATTATATCATTTACTCCATCACCAGTCATTGCAACTGTATGTCCTTTTTTCTTTAATACACAAACAATCTGCTTCTTTTGTATAGGTGTAACTCGTCCAAAAATAGTATATCTCTCTACTGCCTGTTTTATATCATCCTCTGTTTCCAAAGTTGTACAGTCTACATATTTTTCATAGCCTTCTACACCTGCTCTTTTAGCTATTTTTGATACTGTTACTGGATTATCTCCTGATATAATTCTTATATCTACACCTTGACTTTTAAAATATTGTAAGGTTACTTTTGCATTTTCTCTTATTTTATCTGTTATTAATATTAAGCCCAATACCTCTATTTCATCTGGCAATTCTTTATTTTGAAAGCTATTATTAGAATGTGCTAAAAGTATTATTCTATAATCATTTGCATACTCTTCAATTTTTTCTTTATATTTTTCAAAATTTTCTTTTAGTATAAATTCTGGTGCTCCTATTATATAGCTTCCTTTTTCTTTAAATTCAATACCTGACCATTTTTTCTCTGATGAAAATGCAATTTTCTGTTCTACATCATAATCATTCTTCAATTTTGCATTATATTTTTCTCTTATAGCATCTATCGTAGAATTAGAATCTTCTGAATATTGGCCTATTGCTGTTACAATTTCTTCCATTTCTTCTTTTGGAATGCTTATTGGTTCTATTCCATTTACTTCCATTCTGCCTTCTGTTATTGTACCTGTTTTATCTAAACACAAAGTATCGACCCTTGCTAAAGTTTCTATACAAAAAAGTTCCTGTACTAAAACTTTGCTTTTAGATAAACGTATTACACTAACTGCTAAAACAGTACTTGTAAGTAATATAAGTCCTTCTGGTATCATTCCAATTATAGCACCTATAGTATGTATTACAGCATCTTTTAAAGAACCTCCATCTATGTTCATCTGTGCAATAAATAGCAATATTCCTATTGGCACTATTATTACAGACACAGTGTTTATAATTTTATTTAAAGATGTCATTATTTCTGATTTAACTTGTTTTACATATTTGGTTTCTTTAGAAATTTTAGACGTAAAATTATCTTCACCTATATTTTCTACCCTTGCTATACATTTTCCACTTATTACAAAACTGCCTGATAATATTGTGTCTCCAGCTCTTTTTATTATTGGATCCGCTTCACCTGTAATAAATGATTCATTAACTTCCACTTCACCTTTAACTAAAATACAATCTGTTACAATTTGATTACCTGTTTCAAAAGTTAATATATCATCTAATACTATTTCATTTATTCCTATTAGTTCAGTTTTAGCATCTCTAGTACATTTTACCTTTGTGCTAGAAATTAAAGAAAGTTTGTCAATAATTCTTTTAGAATGTATTTCTTGAAAAGTACTAATTGCCGTATTTATAGTTACTATCGCTATAAACAACATATTTTTATATTCTCCAACTGCAAAAACCGCTAATGCTAAAATTAAATTTATAAGATTAAATACTGTAAAAAAATTACCTGTTATAATCGATTTTATACTTTTAGTTGGCACTGTTGTATCACAATTTACTAAATTTTGCTGTTTTCTTATATTTACTTGGTTACTGCTTAGCCCATTTTCTGGGTTTGGATTATATCTTTCTACACCATTTGTCATATTCTCACCATATATTACTCATTACTTCCTTCATTTAATTCAAAATAAAATTCTACACCATCTTGTCTATTTATAACACCATAATCATTTTGATAATTATTCATTATCGCTTTTACTAAAGCAAGTCCTATTCCAGTACCTCCATTTTCTCTGTTTCTCGAGGTATCTACTTTATAGAATCGCCCCCATATTCTATCTATGTCCTCATCTTTTATGTTTTCTCCAGTATTTATAACAGACACTCTTATCTTGTCATTATTTTTACTAATTTTTATTTCTATCTCTTTTTTACCTTTTACTTCAATACAATGCTTTAATGCATTTGTAAAATAATTTGTTACAACCTGCTCTATATAAAACTCATCTGCTACAACACATACAGGTACTTGGTTATCAAATTTTATATTTATATTATTTTCTTGTATAATAACATCACATTTTCTAATGACTTCACTAATTAATTCTACAATATTAAATTCTTCGTTATTAAATTCTCTTTTTCCATATTCTAATTTCATTAATTCTAGTAATTGCTTTACTAGCCTGTCCATTTTATTTGATTCATCTAATATAACTTCTGCATAAAATTTTCTTGACTCTTCATCTGTGTTAACATTTTCAATTAATCCCTCTGCATATCCCTGTATCAAAGCAATTGGCGTTTTTAATTCATGTGACACATCAGATATAAACTGCTTTCTCATATCATCTATCTTTGATTTTTCTTCTATATCCTTTTCAAGTTCTATATTATTTTCCCTCAACTGTTTTATAGTCGTTTCAAGTTTATCTGACATGGTATTTATACTCGCTCCTAATTCATTTATCTCATCCTTTGTATCTGTTATTCTGAATTTTTTACTAAAATCCAATTTTGACATTTTATTTGCTATATCATTTAATTGTAATATTGGCTCAGTAAATTTCTTTGATACATAAGATGCGATAACTGCAGATAACAGTATAGTTATACCACCTATTAAAATAAGCACTTTGTTTGAAATTTGAACACTCTCTTCTATTGGTACTACTGGAATTCTTATATATAAACTATATCCATTGTCTAATGTTCCATCTAACAAAATATAACTTATATTATTCCCATCGTCATCTATTCTTCTTATTTCCATATTATGGTCTTTAAAAATAATATTATTATTTTCTTCATTTTCATCAATATTATTTATTCTACTTAAAGTGCTATAAAAATCCCTATCTGTACTAAAAATAAATACACCGTCATTGGTTTTTATAAATATATCAAAATTATTGTTAAATGCAACCCTTCTTAACTCCGCCTCAATTTTTGCATTAGGTATATCATAATTATAATATCCGTTTATTTTATTATATACTTCTCTAACTGTTTTGGTTTTTGAATACATGTAAAATGTCTCTAAAACAACATTATTAGCAACAATCAAACAAACTACTATAACAACTATAACTACACACATTGTAAAAAATAATCTAAATCTTACAGATTTTAATTTTTCTTTTATCCTTGCCATTTTGTGATCCTTCCATTATTTCACTTCAAACTTATATCCAATTCCTCTCATTGTCTCAATATATTTACCTTTTTTACCTAATTTATGTCTAATCTTCTTTATATGACTATCTATTGTTCTTGAATCACCATAATAATCATAATTCCATACATTATTTAGTATTTTATCTCTTGATAACGCTATATTTTGATTGTCCACCAAATATTTTAATAACTCATATTCTCTTAAACTCATTTCTATTTGTTTTCCATCTACTGTTACAGTTCTTCCCTCTGGATTTATAACAATACCTCCATAATTCTTAAGCTCATTTTCACTTCCCATTGTTCTTTTTAATATTGCTTCTACTCTTGCAACAAGTATTTTAGGACTAAATGGTTTTGATATATATTCATCAACACCTAACTCAAAACCAAATAACTCATCTTGCTCTTCCCCTCTTGCTGTTAGCATTATAATTGGTACTTTGGATGTTTGCCTTATTTGTCTTAAAACAGACCAACCATCCAATTTAGGCATCATAACATCTAGTAAGATTAAACTAATCTTGTTTTCATTTTCTTCAAAAACCTTTAGAGCGTCTTCTCCATCCACAGCTTCTAAAATACTATACCCCTTTTGTATCAAAAAGTCCTTTATTAATTTTCTCATTCTCGATTCATCATCAACTACAAGTATTTTTACTTCATTCATATAACATTATCCTCCATAAAGAAACAAATATTTTTTATATTATACCTTCAAATTGTGTCCATATCATGTCCAAAAGCTTATTTTTCGGTCATTTCTTTACTTAATAAATAAACATTTTGTCCAGGATAAGACAATCTTACTTCTTCTGATTCTAATACTTTTAATATTTGTTCATTTACTCTTTGTCTAAATGCCATATATTCGTCATAATTTATTATTTCTGTATATAAGTAAATTAATATATTTATTCCATTTTGATCTAAAGTATTAAAATGTACTTGTATTGTATCTGGTAAAATATCTCCATTAGTTTGTAGCACAAACTTTATTTTATTTACTACAGATTCAACCGTTTCTGAATTTGTTCCTAATGGTAATTTAAGGTTTAGCTCATATCTTCTTTGTTGCAATCTTGACCAGTTTATTATTGGAGTACTTGTTATTGTTGAATTTGGTAAAGTAACAATTGTATTGTCTAATGTATTTATCTTTGTTGCTCTAAATGTTATATCTAACACAAATCCCAAATGTGTGCCAACTTCTATTAAATCTCCTACTAAAAATGGCTTATCTGTAAGTATTGATATTCCTGATATCAAACTTTTTACTATATCTTGAGCTGCTAATGCGACGATAGCACCACCTATTCCTAAACCAGCCATTAGTCCAGATGGATTATATCCAAGTGAAGCTATTATTAACAATGCAGCTATTACATATATGACATATTTTAAAATCCTACCTGCAAAATTAGCAAATGTTTTATCTTTTTTACTCGCATTTTTCTTTCTAAACTTTTTCGATATTTCTGATTTAGGATCAACTAAATTTATTAACCCTTTTGAAACTATGCATATAACTGCTACTTTTAAAATTTTATTCCATATATTTACTACACTTTGTGGTAAATTTAGTTCTACGACTGCTATAGCAAGACCTGCAAATATAACTGAAGCTTTCAATGGTAAATAAAATGGATTTCCCTTTATTTTGTTTTTATCTTTTTCTTTAAATTTAAAAATTTTAATTATTATGTATGAAATTAGTGAGCTTAATAAACAAAATGATGTTACTATTATTATCGAAATTAATATAGCTACTATCTTCTCTTCATTAATATCTTTAAAATATTTTACCAATTCATTTATGGCTTTCATTTTACCCTCCTATACCATTTCTGGCAATTAGTGCTTTTATCTTTATACCTTGTTCCTTAAACATCTTTTCATGTTCTGTTTCTATATTATCCCAAAAATTTTCTTCATTTGCTAAATCATATGTACATTTTTCTATTTTAAAACCTGTTTGTTTAAAATATGTTATACTTTCATTAAACAATTCATCATCGTCTGTTTTAAAATATATTTCTGCATCATCATTTAAAAATTCTTTATATTTTTCTAACTGTCTTGTGTGTGTTAATCTTTTCTTTTTATGTTTTCCACGAGGCCATGGATTGCAAAAATTTATATATATTCTTTCTATATTATCATTTTTATCAAATATATTCAATATTCTTTCTATATCATATCTTGTTAAATATATATTTTCAATATTTTTATTTTGATTATGAAATTCTTCTTCTACCTTTCTTTTAGCTAAGCCTAACATTGCATCTACTAAATCTATTGCTATGTAATTTATATCTAAGTTATTCACAGCTGTTTGAGAAATGAACCCACCTTTTCCACATCCTAGCTCTAAATATAGTGGATTACTTTTATTTTTAAACTTTTCTCTCCACTTTCCTTTATATTCCTCTGGATTGTCTATATAAAATTCACTTGCCTCTAATTCTGGTCTAGCCCATGCTTTAAATCTTATTCTCATATTATTTTTTGCCTCTTCCTTCCTCTTTAACCTTATAAATTAGTTTATGTGAAAAAATCTTTTAATTGCATTGATAATTTTCTTAAATATTGGCTCTTTATATTCTACCATATCCCTATCTGTTGCAACCACATTTTCTGATATTTTTTCTGATATTTCTTGTTTTGGATTATGATTTTTAAAAATGTTATCTGGATCATATTTTTCTCTTAATTTTTGTTGATACTTTCTTTCGTTATCTTTTAATATTAATTTTATATTGTTCTTTTCTTCATCATCGCATAAATAATTTAAATATACCATACTTATTATTGATCTAGTTTTCTTCTTTAACTCCATTTCATTTATTGATTTACTATGATCTAGGTTAGGCTTATATGTAGTAGATTTATTTCTTTGCCAAAATTCTATTAACTTTTTTGGTATTTTTTCTATTATATTATCATCTGAATATTGCAATATTTCTAACACTTCTACTATTGCTTCACTATATTCAATGCTAACCATTATTTTTCCTCCATATCTTTATTATTAGCTTGTTCTAATTCACCTTCTGTTCTAACACCATGTACCGTTTCTCTTGTTACCTCATCAATATCCTCTATTCTATCATTAACAGCTACATCGTGAAATTCATCTAAATTATGCTTTTTCTTCTTAAAGTATACTCTACTAAATTCAGCATCTTTTAATGGATTTTTTTCATCTGGTATTTGCTCTAACAATTCAGAACAAGAAATATATCTTTCCCTATATACCTTTCTTTCTTCTTCTGAAAATAACAATTCTAGCAATACCTCCATTTTCTCTTGTTCAGGAATTTCTTCCTTTAACTGATTCCATAACTCTAATAATTTTTTATCTTCTTTACCTTGTTCTGGTTGTTTTTCAATTTCAGCTAATTTTTGTGATACTTGCATCATTCTACCATATAACCTTGCATTTTCAATCCAAGTATCAGGGTTAATAGTTCCATTTGATACTCTAAACTCTACTGTATTTTTTCCATTATTAATATTTAATAAATTTAGTCCAGAATATCTACTATCTTGAGCTTTTTGTACTTCAGCAATAAATTGATCTAAATCTTCTTCGCTTTCTAAATTTATGGTTTCCTTTTCTATGGCTTCATTTAATTTTGGTGAAATAGGAGGAGCAAATTCTTGTAATCCCATTCTTGGTATAGTACCTATTTCATTGCTCATTTTATATATAATTTCTTCTGCATTTCCCCATATTTCAAATAAATTCACATAAGCATCTTTACTTTTTAAATAATCTGCACCTATGTGTATATGTCCTCCGCATCTATCACTAATTATATTTTCACATCTTTGTAGCATTGAACACACAATATATATATCTTCTACATCTTCTTTATTATCAGTTAGTATAGGAGATACTATTTCTACTCCTTCCTCTAAACTAGCATCTCCCTTAGCCTCCCAATCTTTTGTTTCTCCTTCTACTTGTTTTGCGATAACTTTCTGTAGTACTTGCAGTAGCGTACTCATACTCACATTTCCTTCAGATTCTATTTCCATCCCAATAGTCATTGTAGGATCTAGTCCTATCTGTTTATATGTTATATTTTTGTCTAAAAATTTTTCTTTTAAAGTTTCCCTATCTTCTGATTGTATTGCTTCTATAATGTCTATTTTTGAAAAATTATCACCAAAATTTTCCAACAACTTTATTTTTTCATCATCTGATTCCAATGTTTTTATAACATCTACTTTTGCTGAATCATCACTTAATTCTTCCAACAACTTTATTTTTTCATTATCTGATTCCAATGTTACTATAACGTCTGCTTTTGCTGAATCATTACTTAATTCTTCCAACAACTTTATTTTTTCATCATCTGATTCCAATGTTACTATAACGTCTGCTTTTGCAAAATCATCACTTAATTCTTCCAACAGCTTTATTTTTTCATCATCTGATTCCAATGTTTTTATAATATCTACTTTTGCAGGATCTCCATTTAGCAGATGTAATGCTTCTATTTTCTTTTTTTCATCTTCAATTTCCTTTATATATCCACTAGCTAAATAATCATCTTTTAAAGAAGCTACAATACTTAACCTTTGTTCATCATTTTCAATTTCAATATTTTTTAATACTTCCTGCTTCCTGTATGGAGAAGCAAGCAAATCCAAATTAGCTATTATACTTTCAGTTGAAGAAAGACTTAGAATAACTTCATCGTAATTCAAAGGTTTTATATGTTGTTTCATAGTCTCAATTTTCTTCTCATCAGATTGCATTGTTTTTATAACACTCGACTTTACACTATCATTATCATCCTCAACTAAAGACAATGCTTGTATTTTTAGATCATCTGATTTCATACTTTTGGCTATATCTGCTTTTATACGATCCGTCTGTTTTGTATTTCTTATATAATCCATTTTCAAACCATCTGATTGTAGACTTTTTACTAACTTAATTTTATCATACTCATCTAATTTATCAATCATTTGTAGTTTTAATTTATCACTTTGCAAACTCATCGCAAGTATTTTTGTATATCTGTAGTCTCTTTCGTATTCTAATCTTTCTATTTTTTCGTCATCAGATAATGACATTAACCTTTTTTCAATTTCATCCATAGTTTTCCTTCGTAATTATTTTTTTATTATTTAAAACATCTATAATTCTAAATTGATTTTATTATACTATATACCAATTAAATTTACAAATATTCTTCTACTAATTATTTCTGTATTTTTTCTATATCAAATTAATATAAGTTATTTATTACGTTCCTTACTGTCGGCTTTTTCAAGCCTCCAAACTGCGCGCTACTTCATAAATAAATATATTAATTTTTGATATAAAAAGCTAATATATTCAAAAAACAGACTATCTCTTACAATAGTCTGCATTTTGAGTATACTTAATAAAGGCTTTTGCCTCGTTTATATTTAATCTCTCACATATTCATTTAAAGGTTTTACTAAATATTTTAATTCATCCAACTTATCTGTTGAAACATAGCCTGGTTGTCCATTTATTACATCTGGTATTCTGTTTACTATTGTAGCACATGTAAGTTCTACTGTCGCAGGTCTTGCAACTACTATTGTAGTATCTGGCTCACCCTCTATAGTCCATTCATTTTTATCATAGTCATCTTTTGAATACACTTTACCTATACATTCTGACTCTATTGTAATTCCTTCTTTAGTTTGAGTTGTAACAACTGCACTCATTCCTGTTGCATTTCCTGCTTTTACAGTCATTCCCAATGTTGATGAATCTATATCTTCACTATGTGTTTGAGGCACACATTTTTGTGTTTGACTTATTGGTGTTAAGCCTAATTTTGAACATAACCATCCATTTACATTCCACATATATGAAGGTAAATATTCTCCTTTATTTATAATGCTTTGTCTTTCACTATCTGTAATTCTATCTACTGAAGCAATTTCATCATCAAATTCTTCCATTGTAAGACCTGCTCCATGAGCTTTTGCAAGTGCTATACCATAATCTTCAACATTATATGATGAACTACCTTTTATTTTAGTTATTTTTTGTGTAGAGCCTGCAATTGCTGATATTAATTCTCCCCAATAAATATCTTGATATCCACTTCCTGTAATAGTACAGCCATTCTTTTTAGCTAAATCATCTATTTCATCTGTTAGTGTTGGGTTTGAATTAAAAGGGAAAAACGCTTCTTCACATGTAGAAATAGCATTTATTCCTAATCTTGCACATAATAAAAATGCATCTTTAATATCATTTAGTAAACTCATAGTCTCAACAATTACTATATCTGGCTTAACTTCTTTTAACATTTCTTCTGCATTTTCAGCTGATGTAACTTTTACACCTTTAGGCTCACATCCCATTATATCTCCGATATCTTTACCAATAACATCTGGGTTCACATCTACTGCTCCTACTACATCTCCGCCTTTTTCATATACATAACGCATTGTATAAACAGACATCTTTCCTGTACCATATTGTACAACTTTCACTTTTCTATCCATCTTTTGCACACTCCTTTATATAATTTTTTACACATAGATTATATCCTAAAAGATTACATTTATACAACTAAAATTCAAAAAAACTAGCTATCGCTTTAAAAAATCCTGTTATAATTGCTATTATTATATCTACTATCACCTTTATTAGTCTATTATCTTCATAAAAACTAACTAATAATTTATGCGTTGGTGGGAAAAACCAAACTATAGTAACAATTAAAGACATAATAAGTAATGTAATTAGTAAATCCTTTATTCTTTTCCATGTCCACTTTTCTTTTACTTTAAAACCACGATTTCTCAAATAATTATTATAGTCTTCTCTATAGTTTCGATTATTATATTGTCTTATATACGGATTTCTATTTACAGTTTGATTAGACATATTGGTATATTGCATATTCTGATTCATGTTTTTTTGCATATTTTGTTTAATATTTTGCTCCATGCTTCTTATTTCTTGCTGCTTTTTTTGCTGTAATTCAAGATCATATTCTTTTCTTTTTATATCATCACTCAAAATATTATATGCTTCATTTATCTCTTTCATTTTTATTTCAGCCATTCGCTTATCTTCCTGTTTTTGTAAATCTGGATGATATTTCTTAGCTAAAACCCTATATGCCTTATCTATTACTTCTTTTGAAGCATTTTCACTTACTTCTAAAACTTCATATAAAGTACTCATTTTTTCCCCTTTTTATATTATATTAATTTTTATTATATCATTAAATTTTTTAAAAATATAGTATTTTACATTATTTCGTGATATAATTTATATAATTTTATAATAAGGAGTGTGAAAGTTTTGAAATTAGCATCTAATAATGATACTTTAGCAGAAAATAAAGTTTTAATTTTATATATACTAGATAATGTAAAAGAAGCTTTAAATAATAATAATCTTTACAAAATTGTACTTGCTGTAGTTGATATGAACTACTTCTATTTCCAACAATTTTTATTAGATTTAATCAATACTGGATATATTATGTATTATACAAATGAAGATGTTACACTTTACCAAATTACTGATAAAGGAAGAGAAACTTTAAAACTAACTGAAGATATATTACCAGGGATTATAAAATTACAAGTTGATACCAACTTAAAAGGGGCAATAGAAGAAGTTAATGACGAAAATTCTATAATAGCAGAATACACACCTAAAAACGAAAATTACTATGATGTTGCTTGTAAAATTGTAGAAAAAAATGAAACAATATTTGAAATAAAATCATTTGCAGGTTCTCGTGAACAAGCTAAACAAATTGTAGATAATTGGAAATCATATGCAGTTCAAATTTATCCAAAACTTTTAGAAGTTTTAACCGCAAATTATGCAGAATCAAATCCAGAAATAAATTTGGAAGATCCTAATCTACAAACTCAAATATCTGATGATAGTTATAAAACTACTCAACATTTTGATGATAACCAACCTGTTGATGGTAATATTAATTTATTTGATAATTTGTAAAAAGTACACTTTAAAATCAAGTGTACTTTTTATTAATTCATATAATCTCTTAATTTTTTACTTCTACTTGGATGTCTAAGCTTTCTTAATGCTTTTGCCTCTATTTGTCTTATTCTTTCTCTTGTTACTTGGAATTCTCTTCCAACTTCTTCTAATGTTCTAGCTTTTCCATCTTCTAAACCAAATCTTAATTTTAATACTTTTGCCTCTCTTGGAGTTAAAGTATTCATAACTTCTTCTAATTGTTCTTTTAATAATGTATAAGCTGCTGAGTCTTGTGGTGCAGGACTATCTTCATCTGGTATAAAGTCACCTAAATGGCTATCATCTTCTTCTCCAATAGGTGTTTCAAGTGATACAGGATCTTGAGCAATTTTTTGTATTTCCATTACCTTTTCAACCGATATTTCCATCTCTTTAGCAATTTCCTCTTGCGTTGGCTCTCTTCCTAATTGTTGTAATAAGTGCCTAGATGTACGTATCAATTTATTTATTGTTTCTACCATGTGAACTGGTATTCTTATAGTTCTTGCTTGATCTGCAATAGCTCTTGTTATTGCTTGTCTTATCCACCAAGTTGCATAAGTACTAAATTTGAATCCTTTATTATAATCAAACTTTTCTACAGCTTTTATTAATCCCATATTTCCTTCTTGTATAAGATCTAAGAACAACATACCTCTTCCTACATATTTTTTTGCAATACTTACTACTAACCTTAAATTTGATTCTGCTAATTTTTTTGTTGCTTCTTCATCTCCATCTAATATTCTTTTAGCTAAATCAAGTTCTTCCTCATATGTTAAAAGTGGTATTTTTCCAATTTCTCTTAAATACATCCTTACTGGATCATCAACACTAACACCTTCGACATTTGTAATATCTATATCTTGTATGTTTATATCTTCTACACTTTCTATATCTTCCAAATCTTCAATGTCAGGTTCTTCTAATTCTTCATTTAAAAGATTAACTCCTAAATCTTCAAATGCATCAAATACACTATCTATTTCCTCTGGGTTTGTACCTTCTAGTTCACTTGCTAATTCCCCATATGTCATCTTCCCTTTTTGTTTTGCTTTTTCTATTATATTTTTTACTTTTGATTCATTATCTACTTTTTTCTCTTCAATTGTATTAGCTTGTAAATTTTCTGTATCTATTTTTTCATCTTGTTGCACTTTTTTCATTCAATTTACCCCCCTACTTTATTTTAGCTAATTTTAAAACTATTTCATTCAATTCTCTCTCTAAGTTTCTTACCTCTTCATCACCTAATTGTTCCGAATCATCTAATCTTTTTATAATATCATTTCTTATGTATAACAATTTTTCTTTATTATATATACTCGATAAATCTTCTATACATTTATTTATATCTGATATTTCAAAATCATATGACATTATTCCTGATAAATAATTAATAATATCTACATCATCAAAATAATCTAAAATATTATTGCTATTAATAATATTTCCCTTTTCAGTTTCTTCATACAATTTTTTTATAATTTGTTTATTTTTATCCATTTTTATAGTATCAACTGTTATAATATCTTTTAATTTATTGTAACTTTCTTGAGGATAATTTATTAAAACATATATTGACATTTTTTCTCTTTTTAATACAGCATCATCTATTTTACTTTCTTCTTCTTTTACTTTTCTTATATATCCGGTCATTGGCTGTTTCTCTAAAATATTTCTATTACTATTATTAGCATATAATAGTTTATTTATTTCTGAATATATCGCTTCTTTTGATATGCCATATTCTTTTGATATTTTGTCTACATATATTTCTTTTTCTATATTATTATCTACACTTGATAATATCTTTGCAATTTGATTTAAAAATTTTATTTTATCATTTACATTATCTATATTTAGCTCTTGTTTTAGAATTTTTACTTTGAATTCAACTAATGATATGGATGCATCTACACATTTTAAAAATCTTTCTGGACCATATTTTATTACAAATTCATCTGGATCTTTTGCTCCATAAATTTGTAAAACTCTAATATCACATCCCATATTTTTTAATATTTCTAATCCTCTAATTGTAGCTGCTTGTCCAGCTCCATCTGCATCATAACCTATAATTACTTGTTCACTATTATTTCTTAGTAGCCTTCCTTGTTGCTCTGTTAAAGCTGTTCCTAGTGATGCTACAACATTTGTTATTCCTCTTTGATATAAAGATATAGCATCCATATATCCTTCTACTATTATTATCTTTTTAGTGTCTCCTTTTTTAGCTATATTTAGGCCATACAATTGCTTTCCTTTACTGTAAACTATATTTTCTGGAGAGTTTATGTATTTTGGTTTACTATCATCTAATACTCTACCTCCAAATGCAATAACTCTGCCTCTTACATCCTGAATTGGAAACATTAACCTTTTTCTAAATCTATCTATAAATTTACCATCGTCCGTTTTATTCACAAGACTTGATGCCAGTATTTCCTCTTCTGTATATCCTCTATCTTTTAAATATCTATATAATTCATCAAATCTACCTGAATAACCTATCATAAAAGATTTTAAGGTTTTATTATCCAATTTTCTCTTTTTTATATATTCTTGTGCTTGTTTTGAATTTTGATTGTACAGATTTTGATGATATAACTTAGCTGTCTCTTCATTTATTTGATAAACTTTTTCTCTTAACATTGCCTTTTTGTCATCTTCGTAATTATTTAGTGTAGGTAACTTGATATTAGCTCTATTAGCTAACAATTCTATGGTTTCTCTAAAATTAATATTTTCTATTTTGCTTATGAAATGTATTACATTACCACCTACACCACAACCAAAACAGTGAAATATTTGTTTATCTGGAGAAACAGAAAATGATGGCGATTTTTCTTTATGAAATGGACATAAACCAAAAAAGTTGCGTCCACTTCTTTTTAAAATCACATATTGTGATATAACATCAACAATGTCATTATTTACCCTTACTTCTTCTATTAACTCTTCGCTATATTTTAACAACTTATTCTGACCTTTCTTTAATATATTATTTTATTCGACATAAAGTCTTTAAATCCTTCTTACAAATTGACAAAAAACACGTAACGTTACAAAAAATCGCATCTAAATTATTTGTATAGATACGATTTTATTTTTCTTATAGATTTTCACTTGTTCCTGTTCCATCAAATGGAATAAATTTATTAATAATATTTTGTTCTAAATCTATATTATTTTCTTGAGGTACTTTATATTCATCATATGAAATATTTATCTTATTTTCAACTAATTTTTCAACCTCTTCTTGAGATGCATGCTCTGCTAACACTAACTCACTTACAAGTATTTGCTTTGCATTAGAAAGCATTTTCTTTTCTCCTGTAGATAAGCCTTTTTCTTTTTGCTTAAAACTTAAATTTCTAACTACATCTGCTACCTCATATATATCTCCGCTCTTCATTTTATCCATATTGTCTCTATATCTTTTATTCCAGTTTTGCGACATCTCCGTTTCATTTTCACCCAATATAGCCATAACCTTAGAAGCCTCTTCCTTATCTATAATATTTCTTACTCCTACTTGCTCTGCCTTATTTGTTGGTATCATTACTTTTACCTCTCCTGGCATTTTAAGTATATAATAAGCTTGCTTTTCCCCTAATATGTCTTTCTCTTCGATGCTATCAATAGTTCCTGCACCATGCATTGGATACACTATTTTATCTCCTACATTAAACATTTAGGTCCTCCTTTCCAATTCAAATTTTTATATGTATGAAGTCAAGAAAGGGTTTGTTCTCTTTTTTAACTACACTTCTATTATACTATAAAAAATGGTAAAAGTCAAAACTTTTACCAGCATTTTTTTATTTAAAATTAATCATTACTACACATATGTTTCCTTGTCATCTCCAATAAATTAAGCGGTGTAAACCCGATTACTTGCGTTTTTGATCTATCTTTTTTTAAATTTTCTTTTAATAGATTAGTAATTTTTTCTTTATTTTCATCTTTCTCCATATCTATATAATCTATTATTATAATTCCACCTATATCTCTAAGTCTAAGTTGTTTCGCAATTTCAACCGTAGCTTCTTTATTAACATTAAAAACTGTTTGTTCTAAATCATTAGTACCAACACATTTTCCAGAATTAACATCTATAGCTGTTAATGCTTCTGTTTTATCTATAGTAATAAATCCACCACATTTTAACCAGATTTTTCTATTACTTAATTTTTCTATTTGAGAATCTAAATCATACATCTGTAAAAGTTTTTGCTTTTTTAACTCTACTTTTATTTTATCTTCATTTTCTGTCTCTTTTACCATGTTTTTTATTTTTTCAAATTCTTTTTCATCATTTACCCATATCTTGGATACATCATGATCTATTAAGTCAATTAAAACTTTATTTACTATTCCTCCATCAGAATATAATAATTGTGGTTTTATTTCCTTGTCCTTTTTTTCATCAAATTTTTTTTCGATTTCATTTATTTGCTTTACTAGTTTATCAATATCTTTTTTTATTTTTTCTTCTATTTGGCCTTCTGCTGACGTTCTAATTATTACTCCATATCCTTTTGGGATATTATTTTTTACTATTTGTTTTAATCTTTCTTTCTCAGCAGTATCTTCTATTTTTTGCGATATCGTGATGAAATTTGATTTTGGCATTAATACAACAAATCTTCCTGACAAACTTAAATGTGTTGAAACTCTTGCACCTTTTCTGTTTGTACCATCTCTTTTTACCTGCACCAAAATTGGCATATTAGGTTTTATGTAATTTTTTATATCATATTTACTAAGTACTTCATTTTTGTTTCCAGTTTCATTACTTTTTTTAGGTATTATATCTCGTATATGTATAAATGTATTTTTATCCTCGCCTATGTCTATAAAAGCTGCCTGCATTCCATGTAATACGTCTTTCACTTTTCCAATATATATGTTTCCTTCTAACCTTTTGTCATCATTTGTTTCTTCATATTTTTCTATAAGTTTAGTATCTTTTACTAAAGAAACTATTTTGTTCTTTTTGCTATCAACATTTATTACTATTTCTTGCATATTTTTCCTTTCTATTTATTAAATATATTCATTGTGTTATCTATTCCATTTTCTAAAAAATATACAATTGCTTCAACTGCTTTTTCTTGACTTTCTTGAAGTTTCATATATTCTTCATCTGGTATATTACCTATTACATATTCCATAATATCTGTACCAGCTTTTGGTCTACCTATTCCTACTCTGATTCTCGAGAAATCTTCTGTTTCCAACTCACTTACTACTGATTTCATTCCATTATGAGTTCCTGGTCCTCCCTTTGCTCGAACTCTTATATCTCCTATTTCAGTATCCATATCATCATATACTACTAAAATATTTTTTAATGGAATTTTATAGAAATTAACATATTTCTTTACTGCTTCTCCACTTAAATTCATATATGTTTGAGGTTTTACTAATAATATCTTTTTTTCATTTATTAAAACACTTTCATACATTGCTTTAAATCTATTTTTTATCAGCTTAACATCATACTTTTCAGCCATTTTGTTTATTACATCAAATCCCATATTGTGTCTTGTTTTTAAATATTTTGGCTCTGGATTTCCTAGTCCAACTATTAAATATGTTTCCATTTTATTAAATAAATGCTTCAAAATTTATATCACCATTTTCCTTTATCATGCTTATTAACTTTAGAATTATACCACACATCATTTACTGTAGTCAAATTCTATTTTATATTCCTTATCTAATTTATCATTCAAATATATATTACTTATAATTTCTAATTCTTTTTTATTCTCTTCTGATATATTAAACGAAAACAACTTTTTAGCTGGAGACATTACAATATATTTTATAGCTGTCATTGTAGAATCGCTTATTTGTATAGCTCCTTTGTCCAGTTTTCCACATGTTCCACATTTAAAACCACTATCTAAAAAACTAAAATATTTAAAATCTTCTGAACTATTACAATTAACACATCTATCTATTGTAGGCATAAATCCTAACAAACACATAAGTTTCATCTTAAAAATAGCTACAATAAAATCTAAATCTTTGTCAGACTCTGAAATCATATATATTGTATTCAAATATAACTGCAGAATTTTATATGTATTTTGGTTTTCATCTGTTACATCATTTATAATTTTAGTAATATATGATGCATAGTTTAATTTCTCAAGGTCAATTCTAACATTATAAAATACTTCTATAACTTCACATGAATTCAAATTATATGAACTTGCCCCCTGATATATCATGTAATCACCAAAGCATAGGAATTGAGTACCTGCCATTAGCCCACTTTTTGGTCTTCTTGAGCCTTTGGCAGCACACCCTATCTTCCCATTTGGCGTTAATATAGTTACCATTTTATCATAGTCGCTCATATTGTTTTCCGCTATTACTATCCCCTTTGTTTTCAATATTCCCATATTGTTCCGCCTTCATCATATTTTTCTCTATATTTTCTACTTCTATCAATTCTAGAAAAGTATTGATATTTCCCGTATTCTTAAAAGTATTCCATGCCATTTGTTTTATCATGTGAATCATCTCCAATCGTAAGAAAAGTTGATTTTTCTTTATTATCTTTTGTATTTTTTTATATTTTATTCATTTTTATTGAAGTTTGAATTTTTTTACAAATTGATCGCTGTTTAGCCAATCTTCTTTTACTTTAACCCATAATTTCAAATTCATTTTTATATCTAACATTTTTTCTAAATCTTGTCTTGCAAATGTTCCTATTTTTTTTAACATTGCTCCATTTTTCCCTATTATTATGCCTTTATGAGAATTTTTCAAACAGTATATTGTAGCATCTACATTAAAAATTGGCTCCCCATTTTGTGTTTTTCTTTTTTTAATTTTTTCAACTTCAACAAAAACTCCATGTGGTACTTCATCATTTAGCAACTTGAGAATTTTCTCTCTAATTGTCTCTTCTACCAATTGTCTGGTAGTCTGATCTGTATATTCTCTAATATCATAATATGCAGGTCCTTCTTTTAAGTTACTTTCTATTTCATCTAAAATCACATCTAAATTTATATTTTTAACAGTTGATACAGGAATAACTGCTGAAAACTCATATTCTTTTGAATATAATTGAATTAACTCTGCAACTTTAGACTTATCTACTAAATCAACTTTATTAATAACCAAAATAGTCTTTTTATTAATTTCTTTGATTTTATCTAAAATAAGCTTGTCTCCTCTACCAATTTCATTTGAAGTTGCTTCAACAACAAAAACCAAAACATCTACATCATTCGTAACTTCAAATGCTGTTTCAACCATTACATCTCCCAGTTTTGATTTTGGTTTATGTATTCCTGGTGTATCTATAAATATAATTTGAGCATTTTCTCTGTTAACTATTGCCCTTATGGCTGTTCTCGTGGTTTGTGGCTTATTTGCTATAGCAGCAACCTTTTCACCAACAAGCTTATTTATAATGCTAGACTTTCCTACATTTGTCCTACCTATTATTGTAACAAATCCTGATTTCATTTTCCCTCCTGGGGACAGTCCCCTTTTCCTTTTTTTAGGAATTTAGGGACAGGTCTCCTAATAATTATATATATTCTTTTTTTATTTTTTTGTAGAAAACAGTCAATAAATTTTACTATTATTCTTCTATTTTTTACTTGACAAATTTTCACTTGATAAACTATATATTATACTTTTCTTTTTTCATATATCCCGTATGTAATAATTCATGTGCCCTATGTTCTCCCGGCTCTCCCAAATATTCTTTATATATTTGCTTTAGAACCTCATTCTCATGTGATTTTCTCACATCGCTTTTTTCATCTATTTCATATATAGCTGATGCTCTCTTGCTTCTTACATCTACTTCTGCTCTTATTTTTGATTTTTTAATAGGTTGACCTCCTCCCATAACACATCCGCCTGGGCAAGCCATTACCTCAACAAAATCAAAATCAGCATTTCCTTGTTTTATTTCTTCTGATATCTTCCTAGCATTTTTTAATCCATGAGCTACCGCTACTTTTACTTCTTTATCTCCTATTTTTACAACTGCTTTTTTTATTCCTTTCTCTCCTCTAACATCTTCAAAGTTAAGATTTTCTAATTTTTCTCCAGTTATAATTTCATATGCAGTTCTTAATGCTGCTTCCATAACTCCACCAGTTGTTCCAAATATTGCAGCTGCACCTGTTGCTTCACCCATAGGATCGTCAAATTTGTTATTCTCTAAATCTACAAAATTTATATTAGCTTGTTTTATCATTCTTGCAAGCTCTCTTGTTGTTATTACACAATCCACATCATATTTACCATCATTTTGCATTTCATCTCTTTGTCTCTCGTACTTTTTAGCTGTACATGGCATTACTGATACAACATAAATATTTTTTGCGTCTATGTTGTTTTTCTCGGCATAATATGATTTTAATATTGCACCAAACATTTGATGTGGTGATTTACATGTTGACAAATTTGGAATATTTTCAGGATATTCTGTTTCAACAAATTTGATCCATGCTGGACAACATGATGTTGCCATTGGTAAATTATCATTTTCTTTAAATCTTCTTACAAATTCAGTAGCTTCTTCCATAATTGTAAAATCTGCACCTGTGTTTGTATCAAATACTTTATCAAACCCTAACATTTTAAGAGCTGTTACCATTTTGCCTGTTACGTTAGTTCCTATTTCCATACCAAATTCTTCACCTAACGCAACTCTTACTGCTGGCGCTGTTTGAACAACAACATAGGTATCTGGATCTCTCAACTTTTGCCATACATCAGTAATATTTTCTTTTTCATGTAATGCTCCAACTGGGCATGATTCTATACACTGACCACAAAATGTACAATTTACATCATTCAAACTACCATTATATGCAGTTGAAACACATGATTCAAATCCTCTGTTTACGCAATCTATTGCACCTATTTTTTGCACATTTTTACAAGTTGCAACACATCTTCTACACAAAACACATTTATCAAAATCCCTAACTAATGATGGTGATTTATCATCGATTTCATGTTTTACTCTTTCGCCTTTAAATCTAACATCTTCTACATTGAATTTTATTGCCAAATCTTGTAATTCACAATTTCCGTGAACGTATACATGTTAAACAATCTTGTGGATGGTTTGAAATTATTAAATCAAGTACTGTCTTTCTTGCCCCTATTACATTTGGTGTGTTTGTATGTACTACCATTCCCTCTTCAACTTTTTGTATACATGAAGTTGCAAAGCCTCTCCTTCCCTCTACTTCCACAATGCACATTCTACATTCTCCAACTTCATTTATCTCTTTTAGAAAGCAAAGTGTTGGTATGTCTATTCCTATTTTTCTTGCTGCTTCCAGTATTGTCGTTCCTTCTGGAACACATACTTGTTTATCATCTATTTTTAAATTTACCATTTTTTCCTCCTTTTGAAACTATATTACACTAAATATTCTTTATCCTATTGCATGGAATGGACAAGATGCAATACACGTTCCACATTTTATACATTTATCCTGATTAATTTTTCTCTTTTCTCTTGCTTCACCTTCTATTGCGCTAACTGGACAATTCTTTTGGCATAAGCCACATGCTTTACATTTTTCTTGATCTATTTGAATTTTTGCTAATGCCTTACATTCTTTTGTTCTACATTTTTTATCTACTGCATGCTCTATAAATTCATCTTCGAAATATTTTAATGTACTTATAACTGGGTTTGGTGCACTTTGACCTAATCCGCATATACTTGCATTTTTCACATCATACGCTAACTCCTTAAGTTTAGCAATATCTTCTTTTTCGCCTTTTCCACTGCATAATTTTTCTAATATTTCTAACATTCTTTTAGTTCCAATTCTACATGGAGTGCATTTTCCACAACTTTCACTTACTGTAAATTCTAAATAAAATTTTGCTAGGGATACCATACATTTTGTATCATCCATTATAATTAATCCACCAGATCCCATCATAGAACCTATTTGTGACAAGCTTTCATAATCTATTGGTGTGTCTAAATGCTCTTTTGGTATACATCCACCTGAAGGTCCACCTGTTTGTGCTGCCTTAAATTCTCTATTATTTGGTATACCTCCACCGATATCATAAACAATTTCTCTTAATGTAGTTCCCATTGGAACTTCCACCAAACCGATATTATTAACATTTCCACCTAAAGCAAACACTTTAGTTCCTTTAGATGTTTCTGTACCAATTGAAGAATACCATTCAGCTCCATTTATTATAATTTGAGCAATATTAGCATATGTTTCAACATTATTTATTAATGTTGGTTTACCCCATAATCCTACATTTGCTGGATATGGTGGTTTTATTCTTGGCTGACCACGCTTTCCTTCTATAGACTCTAATAATGCAGTCTCCTCTCCACATACAAACGCTCCAGCACCTAATCTTATTTCTATATCAAAATCAAATCCTGTTTCAAATATATTTTTCCCTAATATTCCATAATCTCTTGCCTGTTCTATTGCAATTTTCAATCTATTTACTGCTATTGGATATTCTGCTCTTACATATATATATCCTTTATTTGCTCCAATTGCATATCCTGCAATTATCATGGCTTCAAGCACTGCATGTGGGTCTCCCTCTAAAATACTTCTATCCATAAAAGCACCTGGATCTCCTTCATCTGCATTGCATACTACATATTTTTGCTCACCTTCAACTTCTTTTGTAAGTCTCCATTTCTTTCCAGTTGGGAATCCTCCGCCTCCTCTACCTCTTAAACCAGATTTTTCTATTGTATCAATTACTTCGTCTTGCGACATTTCCTTCAACACTTTACTTAATGCTACATATCCATCAAATGCTATATATTCATCTATTACTTCTGGATTAATTACTCCACAATTCTTTAATGCTATTCTTTTTTGCTTTTTATAGAAGGTTAATTCATCTAATTTTT
>CANQHH010000003.1 GCA_947623615.1 uncultured Clostridia bacterium
GTGAAAGAAAATATAATTCATAAACGTTAAGCCCCTCCAAAACTGGAGGGGCTTTTTATAAGAATTAGCCTAATTATTTTTTACTGGCTTAAGGAGAGTTCTAGTCTCCTAAGTCGTTTGAGTCCACCATGTTAGGTGGAACATATCCGGACTTTTCGTCCAGCTGCTTTCTTGCTTCCACCGCTATGTGGAAGAGGTCTTCCGACCATGTCCCCTTAACAGGGGCAGCGAAAGAAGCAAGATATTTCGATTTATTAGGATTCGGTGTGGAAAAAACTTTTTCTAACCGAATTCCTTTTTGCTCTAATTTCTTTGCCTCTCGATCCCAAAGGAGGAGAGGGATGTCCATAGAAAGCCCATCTTCGGCATAGAGCTCTAAGATGGTTTCTGCTTTGGTTGATTTTGTTGCCATATAAAAACCTCCTTATAATAACAACAAATATAACTAACGAAATAGGCTAATTCTCATAATATGGGATGCTTTAATTAACGAGATACCTGCATCCGCATAAAAATGTCAACATAAGAGTTGGCATAATTTATTATATCACAAAACGTGAATTATGTAAAGAAATTATTGACTTTTACAAACTTATGTTTTATAATGTAATACACATGATTTTTATTGGGGGTAAAAATGCAAAACAATATAGTTATAAAAGGTGCCAAAGAGCACAATTTGAAAAACATAGATATTACAATACCTAGGGACAAATTAGTAGTTATAACAGGTCTTTCAGGATCTGGAAAATCATCTTTAGCATTTGATACTTTATATGCAGAAGGACAAAGAAGATATGTTGAAAGTTTATCTGCATACGCAAGGCAATTTTTAGGGATGATGGAAAAGCCAGAAGTAGAATCTATTGAGGGGTTATCACCTGCAATATCAATAGATCAAAAAACAACCTCTAAAAATCCACGTTCAACAGTTGGAACTGTTACAGAAATATATGACTATATTCGTTTGCTATATGCACGTATAGGAGTTCCATATTGCCCAAAATGTGGAAAGAAAATAGAAAAACAAACGATAGATCAAATTGTAGATAATATAATGACATTAGAAGAAGGAACAAAAATACAAGTTTTATCTCCGGTTATTCGAGGCAGAAAAGGAGAATTTGTAAAACTTTTAGCAGATTTTCAAAAAGAAGGTTTTGTACGTGCAATAATAGATGGAGAATTGGTTGAGTTGTCAGATGACATAGAAATTGACAGAAAAAAGAAACACAATGTACAAATATTAGTAGATAGATTAGTTGTAAAACCAGAAATTAGAGCAAGACTAACAGAGTCGGTAGAAATTGCGTTAAAACATGCCAATAATTTAGTTAATATAGATATACCTGGAAAAGAAACTTTGTTATTTAGTCAAAATTATGCATGCCCAGATTGTGGTATAAGTTTTGATGAATTAACGCCACGTATGTTTTCATTTAATAATCCATTTGGAGCATGCCCTGCATGTACAGGTATAGGATATTTAATGAGAATGGATCCAGACTTAATAATACCTGATAAAAATAAAACATTGTATGATGGAGTAAAAGCCTTTGGTTCTAGTAACATGAAAAAAGGGGAAACAATGGCTAAAATGTATTTTGAAAGCATTGGAAGGCATTATGGGGTTGATATATCTGTACCAATAAAAAAATTACCTAAAGATTTCTTAGATAAAATATTATATGGCACAGGTGATGAGGAGATAGATTTTGTTTATGAGTCATCAGCAGGAATAAGAAAGTTTACTTCGCCATTTGAGGGGGTAATTCCAACTTTAGAGAGAAGGCATAACGAAACAAAATCTCAAGGAATGAGAGATTTTTATGAATATTATATGAGTGAAAGTGAATGTCCTGAATGTAATGGGGCAAGGCTAAAAAAAGAAGTTTTAGCAGTAAAAGTTGGAGACAAAAATATAAACGAACTTACAGATATGTCTATAAATAAAATAAAAGAATACTTAAATTCATTGCAATTAAACAAAAAAGATGCTATGATAGCTGAACAGATTTTTAAAGAATTAAATCAAAGATTACAATTTTTAATGGATGTTGGATTAGAATATTTAACATTATCAAGAAGTGCAGGAACTTTATCAGGAGGAGAAGCACAACGTATACGTTTAGCTACTCAAATTGGTTCAGGTCTTACAGGTGTTTTATATATTTTAGATGAGCCAAGTATAGGATTACATCAAAGAGATAATGAAAAATTAATAGCAACTCTTAAAAAATTGAGAGATTTGGGAAATACTGTATTAGTTGTTGAACATGATGAAGATACTATGTATGCAGCTGATCAGTTAATAGATATAGGACCAGGAGCTGGTGTGCATGGGGGTCATATAATGGCACAAGGAACCGCAGAGGAAGTAAAACTAGTTACTGATTCTATTACAGGTCAATATTTAAGTGGAAGAAAACAAATTGAAGTTCCTAAAAAAAGAAGAAAGTCAAATGGTAGGGCAATTGAAGTAAAAGGTGCTGTAGAGCATAATTTAAAAAATATAGATGTGAAATTTCCTCTTGGTCAATTTATATGTGTTACAGGTGTATCAGGCTCAGGTAAAAGTACACTAATAAATGAGGTATTATATAAATCAATTGCAAGAGAATTAAATGGTTCAAATGTTAAAGCAGGAAAATGCAAAGAAATAAAAGGAATAGAAAATATTGATAAAATTATAAATATTGACCAATCGCCTATAGGAAGGACACCACGTTCAAACCCTGCAACATATACAGGTGTGTTTGATATTATACGTGATATTTTCGCAAACACAAATGAAGCTAAAATGCGTGGATATCAAAAAGGTAGATTTAGTTTCAATGTTGCGGGTGGAAGATGTGAGGCATGTAATGGTGACGGAATTTTAAAAATAGAAATGCACTTTTTACCAGATATTTATGTACCATGTGAAGTATGTAAGGGAAAAAGATATAACAGAGAAACTTTAGAGGTAAAATACAAAGGAAAAAACATATCAGATGTTTTAGATATGACAGTTGAGGAAGCATTAGAATTCTTTTCTAATATACCTAGAATAAAACAAAAGATTCAAACTTTATATGATGTTGGATTAGGTTATATAAAATTAGGACAGCCATCTACAACATTATCAGGAGGAGAAGCACAACGTATAAAGCTTGCTACAGAGCTTTCTAAAAAGGCAACTGGCAAAACTTTGTATATATTAGATGAACCAACAACAGGTCTTCATATTGCAGATGTGCATAAATTAGTAGATATTTTGCAAAGATTAGTAGATACAGGAAATAGTATAATAGTTATTGAGCATAATTTGGATTTGATAAAAACAGCGGATTATATTATAGATTTAGGACCAGAAGGTGGAGATAACGGAGGACAGATAATTGCGGTGGGTTCACCAGAGCAAATTACAAAAAATGATAAAAGTTATACAGGTAAATTTTTGAAGAAATATTTAGATTAAGGAGTGCAATATGGAAATAAACACGCTAGATGATTTTATAAAATACATGCCAGAGAACTTAAATACAGTAATTGAAAAGGCGAGATATTTGTATTTAGAATTAGGAAAAAGGAGTTTTTTTGATCCAAATGCAAAATACATGTTTTGGGCACTTGATGGAGTTAATCTTGACCATGTAGAATATCATAATCCAAATATTGTTATTTGCAGTGCATTAAATAGGCAATATGCTAAATTATTAAAAATGGTAGGAATTAGTTGTGAGATACAAAGAGATGAAGGACCATTTGAAACTTTTCATGATAGTTTAGTGTTTTATGATGAAAATGGGGTTGAACATGTAACAGATTTTAGCTATGATTTAAAAAATATTCAAGGAGGATGTAAAACTGGATATTTTGGCACTAGGACAATAGATGAGGATTTGCTAAGAGAGATAGATATTTCTTTAGGATATATAAGTAGAGAAGTTGGATATGTAGATGAACACTGGTATCTTGTTAGAGATGCGATTGCAACTGATAAAATTAGATTACAAGACAAAGTAAAGATATTATTATCAGCATTGGAAAAATGCGTAGATTTACAAAAATGTGGTGAGAATGAGAGTGCGGTATTGCATGAAAAGTTTTTTAAATACTGTTTAGGGTCAATGCGTAATGTAGAATTTTATGACATGAAAAAGGGAACATTGCCCCCAGAACTTGGATTTATTGTCACAGGAGATGGAAATAAAATAAAGTATTTGTTAGATAGAAATAGTAAAAGATATATAGAAGAAAAGCAAATAAAAATAGAGGGAGAATCTAGATAATTGGTTAAAACCCAGAAAATATACTTAATATAGTTTACTTTCTGGGTTTTAAATTCTAATAAAAACTATTTACAGTTATTGTTATTGTTGTTATCTATTCTTTCATTATTGTTTTGGTTGTTCTTATTATTGTTTTTATTATTCTTGTTGTTTTGTTTACTGTTATTCTCTGACATAAAAAGCACCTCCAATCTGAATTTACAATAATATTTTGTACAGATTTTTTTTAAAATATTCATTTTTATTATAATTTTTTTTAGTATAAAATAGTAACTTGCGTCAGTTAGTACAATATGATAAAATATTTTCAAAATAATAAAAAGGGTGAAAAAAATGAAAAATATAGTTATTGGAATTGAAGGTTATGTTGGAGCTGGAAAAACTTCTATATGTAGGGAATTATTGAAAAAAATACCAAATTCTATCTTATTACATGGTGGAAATTTATATAGAGCAGTTGTTTATTCATTAATGCAAAATAAGGAAAATGGATTAAGTTTGAATAATTTAAAAGAAAATTTTGATAATATTGATATAAAGCAAGCAATGGATAAATTAGATGTAAAATTAAAAATAGAAAATAGAGAAACAGTTATTTATGTAGGTGATAAAAAAATAGATGAAGAAAATTTACAATCTCAGGACAATTCACTTGCTGTATCGATAGCTGGTGGAACAGCGGACAATAAAGGATTGTATATATTTGGAAAAAATCTTATTGATGGATATAAAAAAAGTTATAATGTTATAGTTTCAGGAAGAGATTTAATGAATATATATCCTGATTTAGATTATCATTTTTTAATAACCGCTTCGTTAGAAGCACGCGTAAAAAGAAAATGCATACAATATAATGAGAGTATGGATACTGAAAAGATAAAACAAAATATTATAAAAAGAGATGAACTACAAGAA
This sequence comes from uncultured Clostridia bacterium, assembly GCA_947623615.1. GTDB lineage: Bacteria > Bacillota > Clostridia > TANB77 > CAG-508 > CALXVA01. Next base: position 5,190 of record CANQHH010000003.1, read on the forward strand.
AAAGCTGGATATTATAAAAAATATAGCAATACAATAGAAGTAGATGTAACGGAGTGTAAAAATGCTGGTATGTCAGCTGATAAGGTATTACAATATATTAAATGAGGTGAGTAAAATTGAGCGAAATAAATGCAAAACTAGAAGAATTCGAAAGATATATAAAAGGAAAAAAAGTGGCAATAATTGGTTTAGGTGTAAGTAATATGCCTTTATTAGAATATTTACATAATTTTACTGATAATGTTTATATTTTCGATAAAAAAAATTTAGAGGACATGAATGCAGAAGCTATAAAGCAAGTTAATAAATATAACTTCAATTTAGTGTTAGGACCGGATTTTTTAGATCATTTAGTTGGCTTTGATGTTATTTTCCGTTCGCCAAGTTGCAGACCAGATATTCCGCCAATTGAGAGAGAGGTAGAGCGTGGTGCAGTATTAACATCAGAAATAGAGTTACTTTTGCAAACATGTCCAGGAAAAATTATAGGTGTTACTGGTAGTGATGGTAAGACAACCACAACAAGTTTAATATATAGTATTTTACAAACAGGTGGCTATAGATGTTTCCTAGGCGGAAATATAGGGATACCATTGTTTACAAAAGTTAGAGAAATGAGTAAAGAGGATATTATTGTATTAGAATTAAGCAGTTTTCAATTGATGGATATGGAGGTAAGCCCTGACATAGCAGTTATAACAAACATTTCTCCAAATCATTTAGACATACATAAATCATACGAAGAATATATTGATTCTAAAAAGAATATTTTCAAATATCAAAGTGATTCTGGAATTGTTGTTTTAAATTATGATAATGAAATAACAAGGAAGTTTGCTAATGAAGTAAATGGTAAAGTTAAATTTTTTAGTAGTAAAGAGAAAATTTATGATGGCGTGATTTATGAAAATGGTATGATAAAGAATTGCGTTAATAATATAAGAAGGCACATTGTTTCAACAAGTGATATTCATTTAAGAGGAGTGCATAATTTCGAGAATGTATGTGCTGCAATTGCCGCAACATCTAGTTTAGTAGATATTGAATTACAAGTTAAAGCAATAAAAGAATTTAAGGGAGTACCACATAGATTAGAATATGTTAGAGCAATAAAAGGAGTTAAATGGTATAATGATTCTATTGGAACAAGTCCAACAAGAACAATAGCAGGATTAAATTCTTTTGATGAAAAAATTGTTTTAATAGCAGGAGGATATGATAAACATCTTGATTATACACCTATTGCAAAGCCAATTATAGATAATGTTAGCAAATTAATATTAATGGGAGATACAGCACCTAAAATACATGAAGCAGTAAAAAATGAATTAGATATTCAGCATAAAAAAATGCCAATATATAATTGTGAAACATTAGAAGAGGCTGTAAATAAAGCAAACGAAGTCGCTACATATAATGAGATTGTACTATTTTCTCCAGCCAGTGCAAGTTTTGATTTATTTAAAAACTTTGAAGAGAGAGGTAATAAATTCAAGGAAATAGTTAATAAATTACCAAGGTAACAATTTTCTATATAATACATATTATATATCAAAAAGGAGGTATAATATGTATTATCAAAATTATGAAGATTATATGAGAAGTGTTTTGGGATATCCTGTTAATTCTACGAATACATATGACTCATATAATAGTTATCAGGCAATGCCAATAGAACAACAAGCGATATATACAAATTCTGATAGATATAGTGATGAGATAATGAGCCTATATCCAGAAATATATAAAATAATAAGTCCTATGGTAGGAAAGTTATGTGAGGTTAATACCAAACCAATAACAAGAGAATTAATAGACGCTATGACAGATGAGATTTATATAAATTTAGAAAATCAGCCAGAATTAGATACAGTTATTAATGTTAGAGTTAATACACCAATTCCCAACGAAAACAAAAATGGCTCTTCAAAATTAAAAAATGAATCTAAAGAAAATAGGGAAGTGGTAGAGAATAGGGAGAGTAGGCAAAGAAGAAATCCGTTTTTGCAGGATTTAATAAGGATTATGATTTTAAATAGATTATTAGGAAATTCATTTCCAAATAGACCTCAAAATCCTAGACCACCGATGCCACCAAGACCTCCATATCCAAGATATAATCAGTATTTCGGATAAGAAAAATTTTCCAAGATATACAAAAATAATTTGTATATCTTTATTTTTTTTGCAAAAAATATAAGTATATCACCAAAAATTTTTGATGAAAATACTAGAAAGGCGGTAAATTGTATGAAAGTAAAGGAATGTATGTGTAATCAAGTAGCGTATGTTAAACCAGATTGTTCTGTGGAAGACTGTGCTAAATTAATGTGTGATAATCATGTGGGATGTGTTCCTGTTTGTGATAATTCAAATCAGGTTGTTGGTGTTATAACAGATAGAGATATACTTCTTAGAACTATTGGATGTGGAAAAGAAGTTAGTGGAACTAAAGTTAGTGATATAATGACTTGTAAAGTATGTTGTTGTACACCAGATATAGATGTTTCAGATGCAGAAAAAATTATGTCTGAAAATCAAATTAGAAGGTTGCCTGTTATAGAAAATAATAAAATAATAGGAATGTTAACATTAGGTGATTTAGCTAAAAATCAGTATGTTGACACAGAAGGGGTTTCTGCTACTTTTGAAAACATATGTAGCTGTGACAAGAAAAACGCTGAATAGTAAATTTTGTAGTGTACGATATATATTTATCGTACACTTAATTAAATATATAATTTTATGTAAAGTATAGACAAAAATGGTATTTTTTGTTATTATATATAATATAGTAAAAAAAGAAGGAGATGTACATATATGGTAGTAGATATGAACTATTGGGGTAAGGTAATAAGAAATATAGTAGTACTATTGCTAAGCATTGTAGGTGTATATTTAGGATTTAAACTTGCAATATTTTATATACCATTTTTAATAGCTTTTATAATTTCTTTAATGCTTGAACCGATAATAAAGTTTATAATGAAAAAGACCAAGCTAAAAAGAAAAACCAGTTCTATAATAGTTTTTATTATAGCATTAACAATTATTGTAGGGCTTTTGATATGGGGAATAACTTCTTTAATTTCAGAAACATCGGATATTTTATCAAATTTTAATGAATATGCGGATACAGCATATAGTTTTGTACAAAACACAATATCAGGAATAAATTTTAATCAATTCCAAATACCAGAAAATGTAATGAGCTCTATACAAAATTCTGCAACTGAATTTTTAGGAGTAATAACAAATTGGGTAAAAGGAGTAGTAACAGGAGTCGCTAATTTTATAACATCAATCCCAACAATTGGTATATATGTAGTTGTAACATTTTTATCATTATATTTTATTTGCACAGACAAAATATACATGTTAGATCAATTAGAACATCATTTACCAGAAACATGGGTAAAGAAGATGGAAGTTCATTTAAAGGGAATAACACAAACTTTAGGAGGATATTTAAAAGCGCAAGTAATACTTGTAATAATATCTTTTGTAATATCATTAATTGGATTATATATATTCCATTTTATTGGATGGAATGTACAATATCCGCTTCTAATGGCATTATTAATAGGGTTCGTAGACGCATTACCTATATTTGGTTCTGGAACGATAATGATACCATGGGCAGGATATTTAGCATTTACAGGAGATATAACACTTGCAATTGCAATAATAATATTATGGATAATAATGTCAGTTGTAAGACAATTAATAGAACCTAAAATTGTAAGTGGTCAAATAGGAATACATCCAATATTTACATTAATTGCAATGTATACTGGTTTTAAATTTATAGGAGTTTTAGGAATGTTATTAGGACCAATTATACTAATAATATTAAAGAATATTTATGGTACATTAATAGATAAAGGTGTTGTAAAATCATTATTTGAAAGATAAAATAAAACAGAACAAAAATCCAACTCACTAAGAGTTGGATTTTTTAGGTTACGAATTCTCGATACCTTAGAGGTCAATGGTTAAAGAGTACACTCCTAAACCATTTTCATTGTGGGAAGTTATCCCTTTTTTTAAATACTTGAATCCCTTAGATGATTCGAGTTCTTCTTTAACTGTCCACCATAATAGATTTTTGATATTATGAGGGCAGTTAATAAATTTTGGTGAAGAGTATTTAAACTCTTGGCGGTATACCTTTGATACCGACTCTGTTTCAATTGTGATAATTGAAACAAAATAACTTTCCGCTCCCTTATAATCATGTGTATATAAATATACATATGGGGAGAAAATCTCTTTACAATAAGGAAGAGAACTCTCACTTATTGTAATGAGTACATTGTTTACTATGCACTCAGTCTCCCTTTCTAAGAGGAGGAAAAATTTTTTATTAGACTCCTGGATGGAATGCCTTAAGCCATCCTGTATTCTGTTCATCCTAAATTCCTTTCTTCTTTTGATTGAGACCTCTCTTCGCAGCAATAACAAATATAAGAATATTATACCAAAAATATGCGAAAATGTAAATAATTATATAACTTTCGATGTAGTAACAAATGAACTATCAGGTGGGTAAACAAATTCTTCTGTTGGTTTATTTATTTTGTTAATTGATTCAATTTCTATAACTGGTATATCACCATTGTAATTTCCCTTAGTTATTTTTCCTTGAACTTCGACCCATGAGTCATTGTCATAATTTTTAGCAAGATTTGAATGGCATAAAAATCCAACTACAACAGTTTGAAAATCGGAAGAGATAATCATATTCCTTGCAAGTACAAATTGTTCATCATTAAAATCATATAATCTATATATATATCCAGAAAACTTTATTTTTTGTCCTAAATATTCATCCAAATTATTATGAACATTTTGTAAGACATTAGTGTAATTTTGAGGAGTAATTTCATATACAGTATTTGCCATTGAAATATCATCATTTGTTTTGAAAAAACTGTTAAATATTAGTTTATAGCATATAAAAAGAGTAATAAAAAGTAATATAAAACAAAGAATTCCCATAAAAATTTTTGCGGTTTTGTTTCCATTAATTTTCATATTAAAAATAAACATATTATAACCCCTTTATAACTTTTTTAGTAAATAATATGAAAGTTTAGCAAAAACTATTCTATATTGCTTGCGATTTTTGAAAAAAAGTGATATAGTATCATAGAACATAATTTAGCAATAGGAAGGAAGAAAAGAAAAGATGGGTTTATTTAAATCATATAGTGAAAAAGAAGTAAAAAGATTGAGACCAATTGTAAAACAGATTAATGACTTAGGTCCCGAAATGGAGAAGTTATCAGATTCAGAATTAAGGGCAAAGACTAATCAATTAAAAGATAAACTTAAAGAGGGTAAAACTTTAGATGATATTTTACCAGAAGCATTTGCTGTTGTTAGAGAGGCATCAAAAAGAGTATTAGGAATGAAACACTTTGATGTTCAGTTAATTGGTGGAATTATACTACATCAAGGAAGAATTGCAGAAATGAAAACTGGAGAGGGTAAAACTTTAGTAGCAACACTTCCAGTATATCTAAATGCATTAACAGGAAAAGGTGTACATGTAATTACAGTTAATGACTACTTAGCAAAAAGAGATAGTGAATGGATGGGAAAAGTATATAAATTCTTAGGTTTGACAGTAGGTTTAGTTATAGCTGGAATGGAGCCACATGAGAAGAAAGAAGCTTATGCATGTGACGTTACTTATGGTACAAATAATGAATTTGGATTTGATTATTTAAGAGATAACATGGTAATCTTTAAAGATAGATTAGTTCAAAGAGAATTAAATTATGCAATAGTCGATGAGATTGATAGTATTTTAGTTGATGAAGCGCGTACACCACTTATCATATCTGGTAGAGGCGAGCAATCATCTGATTTATATAAAAAGGCTGATAAATTTGTTAGCAGATTGCAACCAAAAGTTATAGTTGAGGAAGATGTAAAAGACCTTGAGCAAGCTGAAGACAATGAAAAATATGATTATATAGTTGACTTAAAAGCAAAATCAGCATCATTAACACAAAAAGGTATACAAAAAGCTGAGAAAGAGTTTGGATTAGAGAATTTTAACGATATAGAAAATTCAGAGTTAGTTCATAATGTAAATCAAGCACTTCGTGCACATGGTGTAATGAAAAAAGATATAGACTATATAGTTAAAGATGGTGAAGTTTTAATTGTTGATGAGTTTACAGGAAGAATTATGTATGGAAGAAGATATAACAACGGACTACATCAGGCAATAGAAGCAAAAGAGCATGTTAAAATAGCTGATGAATCAAAAACTCTTGCAACAATTACATTCCAAAATTTCTTCAGAATGTATAAAAAGCTTTCAGGAATGACAGGTACTGCAATGACAGAAGAGACAGAATTCGAGGAGATATACAAATTAGATGTTGTTGAAATACCAACAAATAAACCTATGATTAGAAAAGATAATCATGATGTTGTATATAAAAACGAGAATGCTAAATTTAGAGCTGTAATAAATGATGTAAAAGAAAGTCATGAAAAGGGACAACCTGTTCTAATTGGTACAGTATCAATTGAAAAATCAGAAAAGCTAAGCAAATTATTAACAAAAGAAGGAATAAAACATACTGTATTGAATGCTAAATATCATGAAAAAGAAGCAGAGATAGTTGCGCAAGCAGGTAAGTTTGGTGCTGTTACAATAGCTACAAACATGGCTGGACGTGGTACTGATATTATGCTTGGAGGAAATAGTGAATTCTTAGCAAAACAAGAAATGAGAAGACAGGGATATTCTTTAGAAATGATAGAACAATCAACTACTTTCTATGATACTAAAGATGAAGAAGTTATTGAAGCAAGAAATAAATTTAAGAGTTTAAAAGAAAATTATGATAAAGACATAGAAGAAGAAAAGCAAAAAGTTATAGATGCAGGTGGACTAAAAATAATTGGTACAGAGAGACATGAGTCTAGAAGAATTGACAATCAGTTAAGAGGACGTAGTGGACGTCAAGGAGACCCTGGTGAGTCAAGATTTTATATAGCCTTAGATGATGATTTAATGAAGATTTTTGGTGGTGATATGATTACTAAAGTATATAATACTTTGGGAGCAGACGAGAATATGCCTATAGAATCAAGATTAATATCTAATGCTGTAGAAAATGCACAGAAAAAAGTTGAAGGTAAAAACTTTAGTATAAGAAAGAATGTACTTCAATATGACGATGTTATGAACACACAAAGAGGAATAATATATACTGAAAGAAGACAAGTTTTAGATGGTGAAAACCTAAAAGATAATATATCTAATATGATAGATTCATTAGCAGATGAAATTGTAAATGGATATATAAATGAAGATGGTGCAAATACTGATGCATTAAAAGCAGAGATATCTACAATTTTCTCTATACCTGAAGTAGATGCATTAAAAACAGATAAAGTAAAAGCAGAAGATGTTTCAAAAGAGGTAAAAGAAAAAGCACATGAAATATATGAAGCTAAAGAAACTGAGTTTGGTGCAGAAAATCTAAGAGAACTTGAAAGAATTGTTATGCTTAAAATTGTAGATGAAAGATGGATGGATCATATTGATAGCATGGACGAATTAAAAGATGGTATTGGTCTTCGTGCTTATGCACAAAAAGATCCTGTAGTTCAATATAGGATTGAAGGTTCAGAAATGTTTGAGCAAATGATAGATGATATTAGAACAAGTGTAATACAAGTTTTAATGAATGCTAGAAAAAGAGAAGGAACTCCAACTAGAACTAATTCTGTAAAAATTACAGGAGAGGGTAGAGAGGAATCAACATTGAATCTATTAGAAAATAATGCTCCAAATTCTTCTGGAACATCACATACACCATATGTAAACAAAGCTCCACAAATAGGAAGAAATGATCCATGTCCATGTGGAAGTGGAAAGAAATATAAAAATTGTTGTGGAAAGAATGCTTAAATAGCTTATTACAAGGAGTTAAAAAGTTCAGTTTGTCAGCTGAAATATAAGAACCAAAAGCATTGAAAATAAAGGAATGTAGACATAGTATATATGTGGACATTCCTTTTTGTTGTGTGGGAAAAATCAAAGATGCTATGTTTCCAAAAGAATTAATAAATAAAAATTTTATTTTAATGATTGAATCTTTAGTAGTAATATGATACAATACAAATGTTCGCTAATAGTATTAAAACAATCAATCCATCACAGTATTGGAGAATCTTAAAATTTAGAATGATAAAAGAAGGAAATGAAACCGTTACAAATTGTAACACTTTCAAATTTAAGTAATAAGACAGAAAAATGAGAAATGCAGATGTTTTAGATACACAAGGAATATTACGGTCTTATTGAATCAATGCCAAGTCCAAATAAAGCTGTTACCCAGACTGTATAGATAGATGATTTAGAAATAAATCATAATATATAATAATTAGGAGAGATAATAACATGAGAATATATGTATATCTTGATGAAAGTCGGATCAATTCATAAAAATAGTAAAACAAGATATTTTGCTGTAGGTGGATATTTTTGTTTTGAAGATGATAAAATAAAAATAAAGTCGAAATATAAGAAAGAAAATCTAAAATTAAAGAAGGCAAAAGAGATAGATTTAGAGTCAGAAATAAAATCTTATGATATGACAGAAGAAGATAAAATACAAATTTTCAATAAGATACAAGATATCGAAACTTTTCATGGTTGTGTGAAAGTATTTGATAAGCAATATATGAGAAAAGAGATAGTAGATTCTAATATATTCTTTAATTATGCGGTAAAGGTTCTAATCCAAGATTGTATTTTACCAATTTTAAATTTACAAGAAAATGACGAACCGATAGAGTTTATTATAAGTATTGACAATAGAAATATAAGAGTTGGAGAATTAAATAATTTAGAAACATATTTAAAAACTGAATTTTGTATATATGATGATGATTTTGAAATAACATATTATGATTCTAAAACAAATTATGGAATACAACTTGCAGATTTAACAGTAAATACATTCTATAATTTTTATAAAGACATAAGTATTGTTGAGAATGTGATAAAAGAATTGAAACCTAAAAATTTTAGAGTAAGTTTATTTCCAAGAAAAGGTGGTAATAAAAAATAAATTTTTGCATAAAATATTAGTAAAATATTTGACATACATTTGGTTGTGTGTTAAACTATTTATAGAGTAAGACCTAGGTAAGGTAGCTAAAAGCTAAGCGTATGTTAAGTACGTTGCCACCTAGGCATTTTTATTGTTTATAAAAGTTTTGTCTCTAAAATTATAAAATAGAGAAGAAAATATACTGAGAAAAGAGGAGTGTATCAAAAAAATGGAGGACACTTCTTTTTTAGTAAAAGCAATAAAAAATACGAAGTATTTGAAATGCAGATAAAGAATAAGAAAGCACAGTTGTTACTACTTGTAAAAGTAAAAAAATCATATAGATTGGAAAGAAAATTGTTGAAAAATAAAAGAATATAAACTATAATAGAAAATATAAAAGAAAAGGATAAAAGGAGAAAAAAGAAGTGACAAAAGAAGATATAGATAGAATACTACAGATAATTTCGGATGAAGATAAGGAAAAATTAATAGAGGTTATTAAAGATGAGAATTTAAAAAATGAAATTAAAGCTGATAAACATGATATTGATTTTTATAGGTTAGAAATTTTAAAAGATATTTCAGGGCAAATTCCTGAGGAATTAGTTGAATATGCTGAGTTCAAAGCTGTTGATATGCATGTAGAAGGATACATAATTATTAATGTAGATAGAGCAGAAAAAGCAAGCAAAAGGTATTATGAGCGAATTGACGAAATTTCTCATTTAGAAACAGATGAACAGAAAATAGAAGCATTAAAAGATGTATATAATGGGCATTCAAAAGCTATAGTAGCACTAACCTTACAGAGTGATGAATTAAAATTAGAGTTAATAAAACAGATAGAATCTGATTTAGATAGATACAAAATTGTAATGACATTGTCAACAGATAATTTGAAGGTTGAAGGCATGAAATATGTTGAGAATAACGACCGCAAACTAGATATAGCAAAAACATTAAGTGGTGACGAAGCATTATTACAAGGAATGGATTTGATTCAGTCAGATTATGATAAAATACAAATTTTTTATTTAATAGATGAAAAGAAAATAGAAGCAATTAGCAAAATAAGTAACACGGTATATCAAGTGGATTTAATAATGGAACTAAATGACGATGAAAAGGTAAGGGCATTGGAAGAAATAAAAGGTATATCAATGCATGACAAAGCTCAAATAATTTTTAGTATAGATGATGAAGAAACTAAAATTGAATTGTTAGGAAAGAAAGAATATATATTAGATGGTAAAGATATAGTTGAGTATATAAAAGATACAATAAGCGATGAGAAGAGAAAAATAGAAGCATTATACAAAGTAAAAGATAAGTTGCACCAAAGTGAGATTGAGAGTGTATTATATTCTGTTCAAGATGATGCAATGAAAATAGAGTATATGAAATTGGCAAAAGTTGCATATAAGAATGTAATATTGTCTATAAAAAATGAAGATGAGAGAATAGATTTAATAAAATATTTAGAAGATAAATTTGAACAATTAGAATTAATAAGTATGATTGAAAATAGTGATAAAAGAAAATCGGTGCTAGAAGAAATTGAGTTAACAGCACCTGTTTGGAAGAAGTTTAGAGCTTTACCTACAAGTGATATAGGTTTTTTAAGGGAAAACTTGAGTAATATTATAGGAGTAGAAATGGAGGGGGAAAGTGAACTAGAAGAGGTAGAAGAAAGAATTTCTAGGATGTTTGAAAAAAATAATGAAGTAATAAAAGATATTAACTTTAGGTTAGCAACAAAAAAATATATAGATTTATTTGGAGAAGATAGAATTAATCTAATAAGTTGCTATTATGATGTTCAAAGCCAGATTTTGCAATTAGATGATAAAGAACTTAATATTTTAGCTAAAATTATTAGCAATTATGAAAAAAGAAATGATACAGATGAGTGGACAAGAATTACGGAAGAAATATTAAATCGTATGAGTGAAGGTACATATAAAGATTTAATACAAAGCATAGAAGATATAGATAAAATGGATGAACGAGATATTGAAGCAATGACTGAAGTACTGCAAAATAGTAATTGGTGCAATATTGAAAATATTGAGCAAGCGAGAGAATTCAAGAAAATTCGTGAAGAAATGTGTGAAAAAACAATTAATAGTGAACAAGCATCAACGGAGGAAAAAAGAGAAGCTGTTATACAGAAATTATTTGGCCATGATTTAGATTTTGCCTATTCTATAACAGAAAAGTTTGGAGATGATATAGAAAATATAGATGATGGAGAATTGAAAGATTATGTAAAGGTTTTGAAGGAGATTCTAAAAATTGAAGACACAGATATATTAAAAGAAATTTTTGAAAATTGCGAATTTGCTCAAATAGAAAAGTTTGTTATGGAAAGAGGCTTGATATCAGAATTTGGAAAAAAATTTAATGAAGGATTATATAGCCCAAAACAAGAAGATTTGGTTGATGAGGAAAATAATATATATGAAGCTGGGACTGATTTTAAAATTATAATGACTTCAATAGGAGCTTTTTCTAAAGAAAATGCCCAAAATTATAAAAGTGATTGGAACAGACCATCACTTGCTTCACAACATTTTTGTGCTAGTTATATAAGAAACGACATGATTGGAACTGCTCCAATAAATGGTATTTGCTATGGCTTTTCACAGATGGGAGAAGATGCCTTACTATTATCTGGTGCAGAGGATGTATATTCATCATGGGCAGATGATTTTCGAGTAAAAGCAGATGAGAATGAAAAATATTATGTACCAGAAACACAGATTAATAAAACGGAAGAATACAATGAGATGGATTTTAAAAGATATGTTGAAGGTGTTAGAGTCCAACCAGATTATTTAATTGTTTTTAAAAGTAATGGTGAAACTCTATATATGGAAGAGGCTTTAAAGGCTCAAAAGGATTGGGGAGGTATGCCAATAGTTATAGTTGATAAAGATAAATGTTTAGAGGCAGAAAGAGAAAAAATAAATGTGATGTTGCAAGAATATGAAGAAACAGCTGATACTGAATTAGCAAGACAAATCACTCAAAAAGTCAGGAATAATAGAGTGACAGAGGAAAGCTTTTGTGAGGATATAGATGGACAGTTGGATAAAATAAAGGAAAAAGAAGAAGGGAACAAAGAACAAGAAGATAGTACAAAGGAAGAAGAAGTAGGAATAGAAACATTACAAGAAAATTATGAAAAAGTCGGAGCGAAAGATAGAAAAGAAGAAATGGGAAAAATATCTAATATTTACAAAAAAATGCAAGAAATTCAAAAGGAGGTACAAGATGAAGGAAGACAATAAAGAAGAAATGAGAAAAAAAGTTAGCAATAATATAAAAATAGCTTTAGAAATAATTAATAAACATAGAGAAGATGTAGAAAAAAAGGAAAAAAAAGAAAATAAAAGAAGTAAATCAGAATATTGGGAAGAGGAAAGATAATGGTTAATATAAATACTACATATCAGGCTTTTAGTGAAGTCTATGATATTATAAATCATATGGAGTACAATTTATATAACAAAATACCAAAGCAGTTTATAGAAATGTTGGAACGTACTAGAGATAAAAACTATAAATTTAAAATAGATTATTCAAAAAATATAAATAATCAAGAATTGTTACATGAAACTAGAGTTATTTTATCAATTATATATAGAGATTATTTATGTACTATTGAACAAAAAGAAAAATTAAAAGAAAAAGATAAAGAAGAATTAAAAAAAGAGGAAGAATTATTAAGGGAAAAATATAATCCTGATAATTTATTTATAAAAAAAGAGGATTTTAAAGAAGAAAATAATGTTATAAAGCAAGAAGAAACAGCACTAGTGGTGGTAGCAGAGAAATGGTATGAAAAAATATTTCGATTTATAAAAAATATTTTCAAAAAATAAAATTAATGGTTATGTACTATGAAAACAGTCAAATTATTGAAAAAAATCATAATGAAAATACCAGTAGCTGATAGGAATTGAACATAATTATTAAATAAAAGAAAAAAGGAAAAATGAAGAAGATGAATTTTGATTTTTTTGTTGAAAACATAGAAAAAAATGAAATATCAAAAGAAACTGCAAATGAAAATTATAGAAAAACTACTAATTCTATTGCTAAAAAGGAAAAACAAGAAGTTATTTCTAATATAGGAAGAATGATATTTATTACTATAATTGGAATAGTCTTTTTTAGTGTCCTACTCTATATGAGTATTTCTTCTAAGAATACAGATTCTAAAAGTTCAACATTAGATAATAACAGTATTTCTTCACAAGTTGATAATAGTATTTTTTCACCAATTCCTAATAGTAAAATTATTGTAGTAGCTAAAACTCAAATTGGTAATAAGGGTGGCGATAAATTTTGGAAATGGTATGGGTTTGAAGAACATGTGCAGTGGTGTGCTTGTTATGTGAGTTGGTGTGCTAACGAATGTGGATATATAGATAAAGGTGTTATTCCAAAATTTTCAGTATGCAATGATGGAATAAATTGGTTTAAGGAAAAAAATGAGTGGCATGATAGAGGCGATAGTTATTATCCAATTATTGGAGATATTATTTTCTTTGATTGGTATGATGAAAATGATAATCAAGATGGAATATCAGATCATGTTGGAATTGTAACTAGAACTAATATTTCCAACAGAAAAGTTTATACTATTGAAGGAAATGCAAATAACATATGTGTAGAAAAAATGTACTCATTTGATGAGGAGCAAATTATGGGATATGGTTCTCCAAAATATGAGTAGTAAATTTTTAAAAAATAATATAAAAATATTAGAAACAGTATATCATGAAATAGAACATATTATTCAACATAAAGATATAAAAAACGAGAATTGGACAGGCAATAGATTTAAAATGTATAAGGTTGTGATAGAAATGGATAAATTGCAAGATGAACTGGAGCTAGTTTTTCCAACACTAGAATATAAAAATCAAATTGAAGAATATTTGCAAGAATTTTTTGATAATGGAGAATATGAAATAGCAGGAGATGGAGGATTAAATCGAATTAAAAATTTTGATGAATGGTTAAGTAGAGTGCAAAATGATTTATCTGAAAAAAATATTGAAGATAATAGAGTTCCTGCAACATTATATTTAACAGTAAGAAAATCTGATAATAGAGTTGTTGGAAATTTACAAATTAGGCATAAATTAAATGAAAAATTATTACAATATGGAGGACATATAGGAGATAGTGTAAGACCTTCTGAAAGAAGAAAAGGTTATGCTACAGAGCAAATAAGATTAGCATTAAAAAAATGCAAAGAACTAGGTATTGATAATGTTTTAATGGATTGCGATAAAACTAATATAGGTTCAGCTAAAAGTATTATAAATAATGGTGGAATTCTTGAAAATGAAGTAGATATTGA
>CANQHH010000004.1 GCA_947623615.1 uncultured Clostridia bacterium
TTGTAATACTTGTAGTACCTACATTAAGACAATTGTTTAGTATACCAGTTTTACCATTAAATAACATATTAGAAACAATCGGACTTATTATTTCACCAATTATAATTGTAGAAATATTTAAGTTATTAAAAATAAATACATCAAAAGATGAAGTTTAAAAGTACAAAATTTTATAAATTTTCCAGTAGTATTATTTAGAGAATATAGATAAATTTGTTTTTTAGATGTATAATATTAATGAAAAATGTCAAATTAAGGAGAGCGAGATAATTGGTATATTATGTAGAGCCTATAAAATTAAGAAAAAGGCACGCTAATAAATTTAAAATAGCAATTGCAATATTAATAGTAATAATTGTGTTGAGTATTTCAATAGCTTTAGGAATTTTTACGGTAAAAAAAGTAAGAGAAAGTAAAAATAATGAAATACTTGAAAATGTTATGGAGGAAAGAAAAACAGAAATCGATAAACAGCAAGAAGTAGTAGCGCAAACTCAGGAACAACCAGAGGAAAAAAAGGAAAATGTTGTTGCACAACAAGTAGTGAAACCAGAGGTAGATTATAAAAAATTTGTAGCTAACGTAAATAATATATACGATGGAAAAGAAGGAAAGAGAGTATTCTTAACATTTGATGATGGACCATCAGAAGCAGTTACACCATATATATTAGATACACTTAAGAAATACAATATAAAAGCGACATTTTTTGTATTAGGTGATAGAGTGAAATATAATCAAGATTTAATAAAAAGAGAATATAATGAAGGTCATTATATTGCAAATCATGGTTATACACATGATTATGGAAAGATTTATTCAAATTATAAAAAAGTTTTAGAAGAGTATAATAATACAGAAAAAGAAATAAGAAAAGCTTTGGGAAATAAGAAGTATTCTAGTCATTTATTTAGATATCCAGGAGGTTCGGTAGGAGGTGTGTACAATAAATTAAAACAGAAATCAAAGGAGCAATTAAAGAAAAACGATATTGCATATTTGGATTGGAATGCATTAACCAATGATGCAGCAGGTGCTAATACAAAGAAAAAGATATTACAAAACTTGAAAGAAACAGTCGGAAATAAGGAAAATGTAGTATTACTTATGCATGATGCCCCAGACAAAATTTTAACATATGAAACTTTAGAAGAATTAATAAAATATTTACAAGGAAAAGGGTATGTGTTTAAAAATATGTATGATTTAATGTAGATATAATAGGTGAGAATAGATGAATGAAGTAGAGGAAGAAAAGATAAGAGAAAGATTAAAAGATAGGCAAGATTTAATTAGTGAAAGTATGTGGTTAAGAAAGTATGAAGAAGTAGAGAAAATTCTGAATATGCCGGAATGGAATGATGAAAGATATAAGGGATTGCTAACAGCAAATATATGGAGAAAAAGCGAGAAAGAAATAAGAAAAATTCTAAGTATGCCAGAGTGGAGCGATGAGAAATATAAAAGTTTGTTAACTCCTTCTATATGGTTTGGAAATGCTGAAGAAATAAGGAAAGTTCTGAATATGCCAGAATGGAATGATGAAAGATATAGAGGTTTATTAGCACCAAATATATGGAGTAGAAACGAGTATGAAATAAAAGAAATTCTAAATATGCCAGAATGGAGTGATGCGAAATATAAAGGTTTGTTAACGCCTACTGTATGGATAAGAAGAGCTGATGAAATAAGAAAAATTCTAAATATGCCGGAATGGAGAGATGAGAAATATAAAAGTTTATTAACGCCTACTATATGGTTTAGAGATGTAGAAGAAATAAGGAGAATACTAAATATACCAGAATGGAGAGATGAAAGATATAAGGGATTGCTAACAGCAAATATATGGAGAAAAAGCGAGAAAGAAATAAGAAAAATTCTAAACATGCCAGAATGGAATGATGAGAAATATAAAAGTTTATTAACGCCTATTATATGGGGGAGAAGCGAGGAAGAAATAAGGAAAATTCTAAACATGCCAGAATGGAACGATGAAAGATATAGAGTTTTATTATCACCAAATATATGGAGTAGGAACGAGAAAGAAATAAGGGAAATTCTAAATATGCCAGAATGGAGTGATGAGAGATATAAAGGTTTGTTAACGCCTACCGTATGGGCAAGAAAAGCTGAGGAAATAAGAAAAATTCTAAACATGCCAGAATGGAATGATACGAAATATAAAAGCTTGTTAACGCCTGCTATGTGGATTAGAAACGAGGAAGAAATAAGGAAGATTCTAAACATATCAGAATGGAATGATGCAAAATATAAAGAATTGCTAACACCAAATATATGGAGAAAAAGTGAGAAAGAAATAAGGAAAATTTTAAATATGCCGGAATGGAAAGATTCGAAATATAAAAGCTTATTAACGCCTACTATATGGATTAGAAACGAGGAAGAAATAAGGAAAATTCTAAACATGTCAGAATGGAATGATACGAAATATAAAAGCTTGTTAATGCCTACTATATGGACAAGAAAAGCTGAAGAAATACAGGAAATTTTTGAAATGCCAGAATGGGATGATGAGAAATACGAAAGTTTGTTAACAGCTACTATATGGACAAGAAAAGCTGAAGAAATAAGAAAAATTTTAAATATGCCAGAATGGAGAGATGAGAAATATAAAAGCTTATTAACGCCTACTATATGGTTTAGAAGTGTAGAAGAAATAAGGGAAATTCTAAACATGTCAGAATGGAGTGATGAAAGATATAAGGGATTATTAACAGCAAGTACATGGAGAAAAAATGTTGAAGAAATAAGAGAAATATTAAGTCTGCCAGGATGGAAAGATGAAAAATACCAAAAATTGTTAACGCCTACTATATGGAGCAGAAAAGCAGAAGAAATACAGGAAATTTTAGAAATACCGGAGTGGGAAGATGAGAAATTTCAGGGATTGTTAACATCAGGTATTTGGGTTAGAAAGCCGGAAGAAATACAGGAAATTTTAAGAATGCCAGAATGGGAAGAAGAGAGATTTCAAGGCTTGTTAACTCCAAATGTATGGAATAGAAATGCAGGAGAAATACAGAAAATTTTAGAAATGCCAGAATGGGAAGATGAGAGATTTCAGGGATTGTTAACTCCTACTATATGGGCTAATAAAGCGGATGTAATACGAGAAAAGCTTGACCTAGAATATTGGAACGACGATAGATATGTGCATTTATTAAAACCATCTATATTTGGTTTGAAAATGAATAATATAAAAAAAGGAATTGAACTATCGGAAAAGTATGGAATAAGCGAATATATTACCAATAAATGTTTAAGAAGAAATGCAGAAGAATTAGAAATACTTATAAAATATATGATTAAAAATGGTATGTCATTAATTGTAAAGAGAAAAAATGGAAAAAGCGCTTTAGATTCAATGTTAAATGCTAGTAATAGAGAGTTAAAGGAAAAATATGGTATAGATATGAAAAAAGTAAGAGAAGAAATTGAGGGTGTAGATAGATGAATGAAGTAGAGGAAGAAAAAATAAGAGAACGATTAAAAGATAAACAAGATTTAATTAATGAAGCTATGTGGTTAAGAAAGTTTGAAGATGTAGAGAAAATTCTAAATATGCCGGAATGGAATGATGAAAAAAATAAGGGATTGCTAACATCAAGAATATGGATAAGAAAGGCTGAAGAAATAAGGAAAATTCTAAACATGCCAGAATGGAATGATGAGAAATATAAAAGTTTATTAACACCTAATATATGGGCGAGAACCGAGAAAGAAATAAGAAAAATTCTAAATATGCCAGAATGGAATGATGAAAAAAATAAGGGATTGCTAACATCAAGTATATGGATAAGAAGAGCTGAAGAAATAAGGGAAATTCTAAATATGCCAGAATGGAGTAATGAGAAATATAGAAGCTTATTAACGCCTACTATATGGTTTAGAGATGAAGAAGAAATAAGGAAAATTCTGAATATGCCAGAATGGAATGATGAAAAATATAAAAGTTTATTAAAGCCTACTGTATGGGGGAGAAACGAGAAGGAAATAAGAAAAATTCTAAATATGCCAGAATGGGGTGATGAAAGATATAAGGGATTGCAAACATCAAGTATATGGATGAAAAAAGCTGAAGAAATAAGTGAGATTATGAATATGCCAGAATGGAGTAATGAGAAATATAAAAGTTTATTAACGCCTACTATATGGTTTAGAAATGCAGAAGAAATAGGGGAAATTCTAAATATGCCAGAATGGAGAGATGAAAGATATAAGGGATTGTTAACATCGAGTATGTGGAGAAATAATGCAGAAGAAATAAGGGAAATTCTAAACATACCAGAGTGGAACGAAGAAAGAAATAAGGGGTTGTTAACACCAAGTATATGGATAAAAAGTGCTGAAGAAATAAGAGAAATTCTAAATATGCCGGAGTGGAACGAAGAAAGAAATAAGAGTTTGTTAACACCAAATATATTTATAAAAAATGCAGAAGGAATAAAGGAAATTCTAAATATGCCAGAATGGAGTGATGCAAGATATAGAGGTTTATTAACATCAAATATATGGAATAGAAACGCTGAAGGAATAAGGGAAATTCTAAACATGCCAGAATGGAGTAATGAAAAATATAAAAGTTTGTTAACACCTACTATATGGAGTAGAAAAGCAGAAGAAATACAGAAAATTTTAAACATGCCAGAATGGAATGATGAAAAATATAAAAGTTTATTAACGCCTACTATATGGTTTAGAAGTGTAGAAGAAATAAGGAAAATTCTAAACATGCCAGAATGGAAAGATGAGAAATATAAAAGTTTGTTAACGCCTACTATATGGTATAGAAATGTAGAAGAAATAAGAGAAATTCTAAGTATGCCAGAATGGAAAGATGAGAAATACAAAAGATTGTTAACTCCTAATATATGGAGTAGAAAAGCAGAAGAAATACAGAAGATTTTAGAAATGCCGGAATGGAAGGATAAAAAAAATAAGGGATTGTTAACAGCAACTATATGGACAGGAAAAGCAGAAGAGATACAGAAAATTTTAGAAATGCCAGAATGGAAAGATGAGAGATATAAAAGTTTATTAACGTCTACTATATGGACAAGAAAAGCTGAAAAAATACAGGAAATTCTAAATATGCCGGAATGGAACGAAGAGAGATTTCAGGGATTATTGACATCAAATATATGGAGAAAAAAAGTAGAAGAAATAAGGGAAATTTTAAACATGCCAGAATGGAGTGATGAGAAATATAAAAGTTTGTTAACTCCTACTATATGGTATGGAAAAGTAGAAGAAATACAGGGAATTCTGAATATGCCAGAATGGAATGAAGAGAGATTTCAGGGATTATTAAGATCAAATATATGGAGAAGAAATGTAGAAGAAATACAGGAAATATTGAGAATGCCAGAATGGGAAGAAAAGAGATTTCAAGGATTGTTAACAGCAACTATATGGACAAGAAAAGCAGAAGAGATACAGAAAATTTTAGAAATGCCAGAATGGGAAGATGAGAGATTTCAGGGATTGTTAACCCCAAATGTATGGGCTAGAAATGTAGAAGAGATACAAGAAATTTTAGACATGCCGGAGTGGGAAGATGAGAGATTTCAGGGATTGTTAACATCAAATATATGGAGTAATAATGCAGATGTAATACGAGAAAAACTTAACCTAGAATATTGGAAAGACGATAGGTATGTTCATTTATTAAAGCCAGGTATATTTGGTTTAAAAATGGATAATATAAAAAAAGGAATTGAAGTATTGGAGAGATATGGAATAAGTGAATGTGTTACAAATAGATGCTTAAGAAGAAAAGCGGATGATTTAGAAATGCTTATAAAATATATGCTTAAAAATGGTATGTCATTACTTGTAACGAAGCAAAATGGAAGCAAGGGATTAGCTCCAATATTAAGTGCTAGTACTAAAGAGCTAAAGGAAAATCATGGTATAGATATAAAAAAAGTGAAGAAAGAAATGGAAGGAGTAGATAGATAAATGATAGATTTAGATATGAAAGAAATAAAAGATAAATTTGAGGAAAGTGTTATTAACAATATAGACAAGCAAAATGCTCATAAAATATTATCATTTCTAGTAAATGAAAAATGTGATTTTATAGAAGATATCATTTCGGATTATTTAGATTTATTTACATTTGACTATGAAGAGTTTGTAAATAAATATACAAAATTAAATGAAAAATATAATGGAGAATTTTTAAAAGAAGCAAGGGCAAATATGGATTTATTAGAGGAGTTTTATTATTAATTAAATATGATATTACAAAAAGCAGATATTTAGAAGATTTGATACGGGGAGAAAAATAGATGAATAAAGCAGAGCAAGAGAAAATAAGAGAACGATTAAAAGATAGACAAGATTTAATTAATGAAAGAATATGGCTAAGAAAGTTTGAAGAAGTAGAGAAAATTTTAAATATGCCAGAATGGAATGATGAAAGATACAAAGAATTGTTAACACCCAGTATATGGAAAAGTAATGTTGAAGAAATACAGAAAATATTGAATATGCCAGAATGGGAAGATGAAAAATACAAAGGTCTATTAACAGCTACTATATTTGATAAAAATACAGAAGAAGTAGAGAAAATTCTAAATATGCCAGAATGGAATGATGAAAAATATAAAAGTTTGTTATCGCCTACTATATGGTTAAGAAATGCGGATGAAATACAGAAAATATTAAATATGTCAGAATGGGAAGACGAAAGATTTCAAGGCTTGTTGACACCGACAATATGGAGCAGTAAAGCAGAAGAAATAGAGAAAATATTAAACCTTCCAGAATGGAACGAAGGAAGATTTAAAGGTTTGTTAACACCTAATATATGGAATAGTAATGCAAAAAAAATAGAAGAAATTTTGAGTATGCCAGAATGGAACAATGAAAGATACAAAAAGTTGTTAACTCCAACAATATGGAATAGTAATATGGAAGAAATAAAGAAGATTTTGAGTATGCCAGAATGGAATGATAAAAGATACAAGGGATTGCTAACATCAACTATATGGATTAACAATGCGGAAAAAATACATAAAATATTGAGAATGCCAGAATGGGAAAATGAAAAATACCAAAGAATGCTGACACCAACAATATGGATGAAAAGTTCGAAAGAAATAGAGGAAATATTGAGTCTTCCAGAATGGAATGATGAAAAATTTCAGGGATTGTTGGCGTCAGCAATATGGAATAGTAATTCAGAAGAAATAAAGAAAATATTAAATTTGTCAGAATTGAAAGACGAAAAATTTCAATGCTTATTGACATCTACAATATGGAATAGAAAAGCAGAAGAAATACAAGAAATATTGAGTATGCCAGAATGGAACAATGAAAAATATAAAAGTTTGTTAACGTCTACAATATGGAATAGAAAAGCGGAAGAAATACAGGAAATATTGAACATGCCGGAATGGAAAAATGAAAAATTTCAAGGGTTATTAACGTCTACTATATGGACAAGAAAAGCAGAAGGAATACAGGAAATATTGGGTATGCCGGAATGGAATAATGAGAAATATAAAAGTTTGCTAACGCCTAATATATGGAATAGAAAAGCAGAAGAAATACAGAAAATACTTAGAATACCAGAATGGGAAGACGAAAAATTTCAGGGTATGTTAACACCAAGTGTATGGAGTAGGAAAGCAGAAGAAATACAGGAGATTTTGAGTATGCCAGAATGGGAAGATGAGAGATTTCAAGGATTGTTAACATCAAATATATGGAGGGATAATGCGGAGGTAATACGAGAAAAGATTAACTTAGAATATTGGAAAGATGATAGGTATGTTCATTTATTAAAACCATCTATAGTTGGTTTAAAAATTGAAAATATAAAAAAAGGAATAGCAATGTTGGAAAAGTATGGAATAAGTGAATACAGTACCAATAGATGTTTAAGAAGAAATGCAGAGGATTTAGAAAAACTTATAAAATATATGATGGAAAATGGTATGCCATTACTTAGGGAGAATAGAAAAGGAAAGAAAAGATTAGATTCAATTTTTAATGCAAGTGATAAAGAGTTAAAGACAAAATTTGGTATAGATATAAAAAAGATGAAGAAGGAAAGGAAAGGAATGGATAGATGATTGATCTTGTATAGAAGCGGATAAAATCATATAACAAATTAAATTTTGTATGATTTGATGATATAGGGGGAATAATATGTATGATGTAATAATTATCGGTGCAGGACCTGCTGGAATATCTGCTAGTTTATATTTGAAAAGAGCGAATCTTAAAGTATTGGTTATTTTTAAAGAATATGGTTCATTGGGAAAAGCAGAAAAAATAGGAAATTATTATGGACTTGAAAATGAAATTTCAGGTAAAGAATTATTTCAAATAGGAATTAATCAAGCTAAGAAAAATAATATTGATGTAGTACAAGATGAAGTAATATCGATTTCAAAAGATGATTTATTTACAGTTACAACTGTAAATAGAGAATATAAGTCAAAAAAGTTAATACTTGCTACAGGAGTAAATAGAAAAACTCCAAATATAAAAGGAATACAAGAATATGAAGGAAAGGGTGTAAGTTATTGTGCAGTATGTGATGCCTTTTTCTATAAAAATAAAGATGTAGTGGTAATTGGAAATGGAAATTATGCTATACATGAAGCTATGCAGTTGAAAAATGTAGTGAAATCAGTTACAATATTAACAAATGGTGAAAAAATTGTGGAAAATAGAGATGGACAACAGTTCGAAATTGATGAACAACCAATAAGAGAATTTAGAGGAAACAATAAAATAGAAGAGGTTGAATTTACTAATAATAAGATAAAGAATATAAGTGGAGTATTTGTTGCATTAGGTACAGCTTCAAGTGGTGATTTAGCTAGGAAGATTGGGGCAGTCGTTAAAAATAATAATATAATCGCTAATGAAAAAATGGAAACAACAGTAAAGGATTTATATGCATGTGGTGATTGCACAGGAGGGATTTTACAGATAAATAAAGCTGTTTATGAAGGTGCTAAAGTGGCATTGAATATAATAGCTAATAAAGAATAGGGAGGATAAATATATGTCAGTTATTAATTTAACAACAGAAAATTTTGAAGAGGAAGTTACACAATCCAGAGTACCAGTACTTATAGATTTTTGGGCAGTATGGTGTGGACCATGTAAGATGATGGCTCCAGTTGTAGAGCAAATTTCAGAAGAAATGGGAGATAGTGCCAAAATATGTAAAGTAAATATAGATGAACAGGGTGAACTTGCAGAAAGATTTAATGTTATGAGTATACCTACTTTTATATTAATAGAAAATGGCGAAGAAAAAGAAAAAATGGTAGGAGCTATGCCTAAGGAAGAATTATCTAAAATATTTAATAAATAGAAAGAATTATTATAAAGTGAGGAAACAAAAGAAATGGCTAATGATGAAAGAATAGTTAATAAAATTATACCTATAGAAACAATAATAGAAGTTGCTAAGTATTTTGAAGATGAAAGGCAAGAATATATAAAATTATTTGAAGAAGATAAAAGAAAAAATGAGAAAAAAGAATTTAATGAAAGAGCTTATGATTATTACAAGGGAACTGCAAAGGTACAGTATAAAATATATTTCAATGATGGTTCGTCAGTAAACGAAGAAGGTTATGAATGGTTTATAGGAAAAATAAATAATTTAGAAAATATTAATGAAATAACATTATTTTTGAGAATAACTTATTTTTCTAATGATAGGAGAGATGAAGCTATAGAAAATTCATATAGACATTCTTTTGTAAGTGTGAGTTTTAAAGAGGAAGGCGTACATCTGAATATAGACGGAAAAGGGATGGAAGAAGATGTTTATAAACTGCATTCAAATATAAAAAACATAATTGAAAAAAATGAAGAAAGATATAATAATACTGTAAAAAAGAAAACAAGACGAATTCAAAGTTTTTGCCTTTCAATAGGATTTGTGTTATCATATATAGTTTATATTATATTAATAGTAAATAAAAATAATTTGCCTACCATATTATCTGATTATTTAGATAATAAATTAATAATTATTATTGGGCAATGGATTGTTGCTTTAGCATTGGGAAATATTTTGGGACAACCAATAATGAAATCGTGGTATAAAAATATTTTACCAAGAATAAGGATATCTCATTATAGTAAAGCTGCTCGACAAAAAATCTATGTTGAAGATGTTGATGACTATGTAAAAAAGGATGAAGTACAAATCGGAAGATTTACTAATAATGGAAAAAAAAGAGCATTGATTGAGAAGGTTTATAAAATTACAAGTAAAATTGTTTTGTTACAATTGGCAATTAGTGTATTGTTATATTTGGTATTAAAGTAAATAAATTTATTTAATATTATAAAACAAAAGAAAGGGGAAAAAAATGCAAAACGTTAATATATCAGCAGAAGAAATGCAAAGAAGTGATTTAATAGTAAAGGCAATTTCAGATTATTATACATCTAGAATAGTAGGACAAAAAAATTTACAAATATCGCTATTAATAACATTAATAGCAAATGGGCATATACTAGTCGAGTCTGTACCAGGATTGGCAAAAACTACAGCTGCCAAGGTTTTAACTGAGAGCTGTGGGGGTAAATTCTCTAGGATACAATGTACACCAGATTTATTACCAAGTGATATAATAGGTACTCAAACTTATAATGCTAAAACATCAGAGTTTGAAACAAAGATTGGACCAGTATATGCTAATTTTGTGTTGTTGGACGAAATAAATAGATCAAGTTCTAAGACACAAAGTGCAATGTTAGAGGCAATGCAAGAAAGACAAGTAAGCATAGGAGGAGAAAATCATAAATTACCAGATATATTTGTGGTAATAGCAACTCAAAATCCGATAGAGCAGGAAGGAACATATCCATTAGCCGAAGCACAACAGGATAGATTTATAATAAAAGAAATATTAAACTATCCTACAGCAGCAGAAGAATTTGAAGTATTAAACAGAATTGAAAATGATGTGTTTACTAAAAAAGAAAAGGTTGTTAATTTAAAAGATATAAAATATTTGCAAGAGTTAAGTAAAAGGGTATATATAGATGATTCGATAAAAAAATACATTATACAATTAGTACAAGCTACTAGAAATGCGAAAAAGGTTATATCACCTGATCTTTCAAAGTACATAATAAATGGAGCTAGCACAAGAGCAAATATAGCGTTCATGGAAGCGGGAAAGGCATTAGCATTAATAAATAGAAGAGCATATGTAACTCCTGACGATATTAAGTCATTAAGTTATAGTATTTTAAGACATAGAATTGCATTAAGTTTTGAAGCAATTGTAGATGAAGTTAAGGTTGAAACTATAATAGATGCAATAGTTTCATCAATAAAAGCTCCATAGTATAGAGTGGAGAGGAGAACTTATTATGAATATGAAATATATTACACAAATAAAAGCTAACCTTTCTATATATACAAAGAAAAAGACTTCTAATATATTAGATGGATTTTACAATTCTATTTACAAAGGAAAGAGTATGAATTTTGAAGACTTAAGGGAATATGTAATTGGTGACAATGTAAAAGACATAGATTGGAAGGCATCAGCAAGGACTAACAAAATTCTGATAAAACAGTACATAGCAGAGAAAAAGCATAATATATTGTTCATATTGGATACAGGAAAGAAAATGCTAGCTGATACAAGAGAATTAGATTCCAAAAAAAGTGTAGCTTTAATGGCTACAGGCACAGTATGTTATTTAGTAGATACACATGGTGATTCAATAAGTGCAATATATAGAGGAAAAAATGATATTAAATATTTTCCATTTAAAACTGGACTTTATAATATAGAGCGAATATTAAATTCATATGAAAAAGATATGGGATGTG
The DNA here is from genome assembly GCA_947623615.1 of uncultured Clostridia bacterium. Lineage (GTDB taxonomy): Bacteria > Bacillota > Clostridia > TANB77 > CAG-508 > CALXVA01. The sequence goes on from CANQHH010000004.1 coordinate 11,858, forward strand.
AAAATAACTTAGAAGATTTAATTAATTATGTACTAAAATTTATAACAAGGAGAATGATAATATTTATAGTAACAGATATAGATGGAATGAGCAATGTTTCGGAAAGAACATTAAGGAGATTATCATTGCTACATGATGTAATGTTTATAAATGTATCAGATGCCTTAATGACAGGTTATAATTCTTTTGATGTAGATATGGATAAATATATTCCAGATTATATTTTGGAAGATGAGAAGTTAAAAGAAATAGAATTAGAGATAAAAACAAAAATTTATGAGGAAACGAAAGAAAAATTTAAGAAATATAAAATTGCTACTACAACTATACATAAGCAGAAGGACATTGTAAGTGATTTATTTAAATTATTAGAAAGGCGAAAATTTGAAAGATAAAGTGTCTTTTGAATTAGATATATAAAATGAATACAAGTGTTAATTTACAGGATTCTTTTACATATTCTTTAATACCTTTGGCAATTTTTATAATTTTAATAATAATAGAAACGGTTTGTTTAATTTGTACTAGGAAAAAGAAAGGGAAAACAGAAAAAATAAAAGTAGAAGAAATTCCTGAAAAAAATAAAAAAGATATACCTGTAATAAAATCAAAATATCTAGAACAATTGAATACAATTTCAAGTAAATATGAGAATAATGTAATTGAGTTAAGAATAGCGTATCAATTGATAAGTGAAGCAGTAAGGATGTTTGTATTTGAGGTAACAGATATTACTACACAAAATTATACATTGACTGAAATAAAAAAATTAAATATACCAAGTTTGTATGAGTTAATAGAAGAATATTATGAACCAGAATTTGCCAGTAAATCAGTGGGAGATTTTGATGAGTCTATAAATAAGGCAAGGAGAATTATAAACGAATGGAATTAATGTATCCAATTGTAATAATTGTATGTTTAGTAACTTCAATAATATTATTTTTTGTGAAATTAAATAATAAAGGTAAATATACAGAAGGTAAAAGAGTTGCTAATACAAAATTTATAAAAGAAACGCAATATTATAAAGATAAAATGAAAAGATATAATATTTTATCTAATACAATTAAAATATTAAGTGTAATGTGTATAATAGTAACAGGAGTATTAATAGCAAGACCTGTTACTGTACAGGAAAGAGGCGATGATAAATATAATAGGGATATTATAATAGGATTAGATATATCGCTTTCTGAATGCGACGTCAATTTGGAGTTAGTAAAAAAGTTTAAAGAAATAATACCTAATATTGAGGGAGATAGAATTGGAATAGTATTATTTAATACAGCGCCAATAGTATATTCTCCATTAACAGATGACTATGATTATATAAATGAATGTTTAGATAATATAGAAAAGCAAATGCAGATAGTTGTAAATAATGGTGGGGAAATTCCATGGATTACAGCTTATGAGGATCGGCCAAGAAGGTGTTGATATCGGAACATTTTGGTATGGAGGAGCACTTGCAAATAATGATACTAGGGGAAGTTCACTAGTAGGTGATGGCTTGGCACGGAACCATATATTCATTTCCAGATATAAAAAATAATACTGAACGAACAAGAATAATTTTATTTGCTACAGATAATGTTGTTGATGGAGATGAGATAATTTCTCTTGATGAAGCATGTGGTTTATGTAAGCAGTACAATATAAATTTATATGCGTATTGCCCAACTGTTGATATGAATAAATATACAACACAAAAATATATAGATTCATATAGGAGAGCAGTAGAAAATAGGGCAAATGGAAAGTTTTATACAGGTGATTTAAACCAAATGTCAACTAATATGGTAAATGAAATAAAAAATACCAAGACGTCATTATTAAAAACGAGTAAGAAGACATATGTAACAGATCATCCAGAAATAATTTTTGTAATTATTATGATATTATTTATAACTTTAATTATTATAGAGAAAAGGATTAAATTATGATAGTAAATCCAATAATACCAGTATGGCTTATGGCTATAATATGTTTGATTTTAATTATATACATATTGAATAATAAAAAATTAAAAAGTATAGTTTCTAATAAAAAAGAAAATGAAAAAACTATTAGACAAAGAAAATTAATAAAAAGACATGTTGTTGATTCAACCATTAAAATACTTATAGTTATCACATTATTTGTTATAAATTTAAGGTTTATGGTACCTAATGGTGAAGGTATTGCTATAGAGAATGATTTAGATGTACTATTTGTTTTAGATAAAAGTATTAGTATGAGAGCCTTGGATTATAATGGAGGAAAAGAGCGATTAGAAGGTGTGATAAATGATTGTTGCCACATTGTTGATGAATTATCAGGTGCTAAATATTCAATTATAACTTTTGGAGATGAGGCAAGGAAAATTGTGCCATTTACAACAGATTCTGATATGATACAAGCAGAACTTAAAGCGTTGACTTTAGAAAATGATTCTTATGCAAAAGGAACTTCTATAAATGTTGTAAAAGATACGTTAGAAGAAACTTTAAAAAAGGAAAAAGAGAAAATAGGAAATAGCAGAAAAATTATAGTGTTCTTTGTTACTGATGGTGAAATAACGGTAGAAGGGGAAAAATTGCATTCATTTTCAAATATGAGTCAATACATTTCTAATGGAGCAGTAATGGGATATGGAACAGAAGCTGGCGGAAAAATGATAAGTGATACATTTAAAGATGATCCAAGTGGTGAATATTATTATTTGTATTATTATGAGGATTTTAAGAAGGTAGATGCATTATCAAAAATAGATGAAAATAATTTAAGGCAAATGGCAGGGGACTTAGGAATTGATTATATAAGAATGGATCAGCAAAAAAATATTAATAATAAATTGAAAGAAATAAAGCAAGATAGTACAGATGCCAATTCTGGAGAGAATAAAATAAATACAAATAAGGATATATATTACTATTTTGCAATTCCATTATTAATTTTATTAATAGCAGATTTTATAGTTAAAAAGAGGAGAATGTGATGAAAAAAAATATATTAATTGTAATATACGTTATTTCAATAATTATAACTTTGCTATTAGTGTGTAATTTTGTAATTTCACGAAATTATATTGAAAATTATAATATTGGAAATAAGTTATATAAAGAAAAAAAGTATGATGAAGCAATAGACAAATACAAAAAAGCATTAGAAAGCATTAATATTCCACAAAAAAAGGAATGTAGTATCAGAATAAATTATGCCTTAGCTATTTGTAAAACAGTGCAAATAGATATGAGTGACTCGGAAAGTGTGTCAAATGCAATAAGGAAATATGAATCTGCAATAGATGTTTTGACAGAAAAGGGATGTGCAAATAAAGATGATGATAATGGTCATAGTGAAAAGGCAGAACAATTAAAAAAGGATATTCAAGAAGCAATTAATAAATTAAAAAGTACAGAGAAAGTAGAAGGCGATAGTGAAGAGGAAGATGACAATGTTCAAAAGCCAAAAGAAGGTGGAACAGTTGAGCAAAAAATACAATTAATAAAAGAAAATGCAACAAAAAGCCAAAGAGAAAACGAAAATAAATATGAGAGTTATAGTAAAATGCTCGATAATCCAGTAGATAAAAAATGGTAAAAAGTTAAAAGTAATCAAAAAAAGAATTCTTTATAGAATTCTTTTTTTGTGAGGTTTGAAGAATTAATATTTGATAAATTACTTATTTATTATGTGTTTTTAAATTCAATAATATCTTCAATATTACATTTAAGGGTACCACATATCTTAGCTAAAGTGTCAGTATCTAACCTTGTAACATTTCCTCTACAGTAATTTAGAATTGTGTCATATCGTAAACCACCATTTCTTACAAGGCTACTTCTACTAATATTATTAGATTTTAAATATTTATCTAATTTTATAATTATTTCTCCCATTATGTATATCACCTATATAAAATTTATCACAAAAATATAAGTATTGACAGCTACGAAAAGTCGTAGTATAATTGCGGTATACGGGAAAGCGTAGTAGATTAAAACTATGTATTATCCGACAAAAAATTATGTTAATTTATCTATTTGAAAAAGAAAATTATTTAAGAAAACGGATAGTAAAAGACGAAACTGTGGATAATAAAAAAGCAGTAAATGAACAAAAGGAGGAAAAAATGGAGAAGGAAGAAGTAAGAAATGGAGAATCAGGAATAACGTTAGTGGCGCTAGTAGTAACAATAGTAGTGCTAATAATACTAGCAACAATAACAGTCAATATAGCATTAAATGGAGGAATAGCAGATAAAACACAGAAGGCAAAAATATTATATGAAAATGAAGAAAAAAAAGAACAAGTAGTATTGCAAAATGTAATAGAGCGAATGAATGAGATAGAGGCAAAAGTACCTGCAGAAGATGGAGCGAAAGATGAAGAGCCAGTATCCAAAACAGAAAATTGTATAGGATATTATGCAGATTTAGATGGAGATAAGAAAGCAGATGGAATAATATATGCAGATTTAGCAATAGGACAGGAAACAGCAAGTAATTGGGCTAGCAATGATTGTGGTGTATTTCAATATAGAAAAGTAACAGAAGGATTAAAAGAATATATAAAAGAGGGAGAAGAAGGAGGAGGATTAGGAACATATAAAGCCCCAATGGTAAAAGAAATAGCAGGAGGAGGAGAAACAGAAAGATTTTATGTAATGGCATTAGATGATTTTGGCGAAGGCGAGTATTCTTGGTATTACAATGCATTTGATATTGATATGGGGATAGGAAAATTAACAGATACTGATAAGATAGTGGAAGGTACGACTAATGACTTTGGGGAAGGGAAAACCCATACAGATTTTTGGATAGAAATATATAGTGACCCAGGCTCACCAGAAAAATATGGAGCTCTATATGACAATGACATTTGGAGCATGTTACAAGGCAAATTAAAAGCAAAAGGAAAAGAATGGTTTGTGCCAACAAAATCAGAATGGTCAGCATTTGGGAATATGTGTTATGCAAGAGATGGAATAAATGTGACGGAGGGGGGAAAGTATGGATACGGAATTGGCAGTTCTGGATATTGGACTTCTTCCCAGGCAAACGAGATGAGGGCATGGTGTGTATATTTACCTTATGGGGATATGCAGAATATTTTGGTAAATTCCGAAAATCCTTCGGTTCGTTTGAGCACGACTTTCTGATACATATAGGGTGATTTGAAGAGTTTGTGTACTAGTAAACTTTCACTTTTATTCCTATTATTAGAAGAAGAAAATTTACAAAATTAATCTTGCTAGCAACTTTTTCTGGATTATTAGGATTATAATATAATTCTTGAGTTGTTCCTATAACATCATTAATATTACCTCGTGTATATGTTTGTTTCATTAACATATACATATTTTGTATCTCCAACATAATAGTAAGAAACTGCTTTGTATTTATTATCACTAATTCCTATTTCATATATGTCTGAATATATGGTTGCATTTACAATATTCTTATCATTTAATTATTTTTAAAATTTTTTTAGTGTTCAACCTGAAAATCATCCTTGGTATTTTTATATAGTATAATAACATTTATAATTATTAATATTAAACATAATATTTGCTCTAGTGTAAAATTAAATATAAATATATTTCTTAATTCTCTAAAATAGTCTTCAAAAAATCTAATTATGCAAAAAATGCTTAACGATATACTTATTGCTAATTTTTTTTGATTATGAGCTTTAATTAGTAGTATAAAAAACAATATTAACATGATAGCAGAGTCAATCAATTGAAGGGGGAATTTATAGTTAATATTATTTATGTTTATAACCCCATAACAACAACCATTAAGAAAACATCCAATTTTACTTATAGAATATATTAATGGATATATTACAAAAAAATGGGGGAGTATATTTAAATAGTCTAATTTATATTTTTTACAAAATAATATTACAGCAAGTATACTACCAAGTATTCCGCCTAAAAATGAGTAACCACTATTTATAAAATTATATATATCTATTTTAATGCTATTTGAAATTAATGATAATAATTTAGCTCCAATAGCAAGACCTAAAATATTAACAACATATATGTATGCTATGTACAATTTATCGTAATTATTTTTAGAAAGTTTATAAAATACAATAAAACCGATTAACAAAGAAATACCAATTATTAGTATATATGTTGAAAATTCAAAATAGCCAAAATTAATTGTTTTCAAATTTTTTTACCCTTCAAAATAATCATCTAAATGATAAGTTTTTATATACTTACCAGATGAAATATCTTGTCCTTTCGCACCATCGGAAGATTCTTTAGGACGTTTCATTCTTATTGGGGTATAGGTAGCACCCAATTTTATTAAATCATCTGAATAATATAAATAGACTATTATATTTAAATCTTTATCTAAAGAGTTCTTTTGTTGGATATATTTTGATATTTTTTCTATTTTTTGCTCGTAATCAGAAGTATAAATATCATCAAGGTTTTCATTAAATTCAATAGAAATAGAATGTGAGTCAAATGTAGTTTCTCCTTGTCCAATTGTATCGACAATATAATTATTTATGTCTCTCAATATATTGTTTGTATATTTTATTGAATAATATGTAGGTTTTTCTGTAATTGTATCTTTTAATTTTCTATCTATATATTCAACTTCAAAAGTTATATTATCTTGAACAGATAATACATTGTATCTATAACAATAAGCTCCATTTTCTTTTATTTCTGGGCAAATAGTTTGTCCATTACAATCTGAGACTGATGGCATAATAACGTGATCACCACTTTGCGTTATCCCAATAATGTTAAATTCAGAATTGTATTTTTTTTCTAAATATGAAATAATTTTCTTTTCTCTACTTTCAGGAGTAGATTTTAAAAATATACCATATCCTACAAATAAAATTGCTAAAATAATTAGTATAACTATTAAACATATTTTTTTGGTATTCTTTTTATTATCAGACATTTCTAATCCTCCATATTACAGATCCTTTTGTTTTTTCATGTGGCTTATATAAAATTAATCTATAAATAGATTAACAAATTATTTTATAGAAAGCAAGTGATTTTTTTATTGCATAGTAAAAATTAGACAATGCTTACATAAAAATGTCAAATTTTTCTTTGCTACTTAAAAATAACAGAATCTATATGTTACTAAAAACGTATAGATTCTGTTATTTTTTTGATATAAACATAAGGCTGTATTTCACTTAGATATATAGTTTAAATTTTCATTTCCAATTATTATTTATTTCTTCAGCCAATGTGGTTACAAACATTATAATGTTTGCATATTCTTTTAACATCAAATCGTCTACAACATTTCTCCAGCTATTTAGTTCCATTGAATCTAATGTTTTAAACTTGAAGAATATTTCATTGTCTTTTATTGATATATCAAATTTAATTTTACTATTATCATAAAAGTTCTCTATCATTTCTATTGACTTTTTAGAAATTTTTTCTGATATTTTATATCCATCTTCTGCTAAAATTATGAAATTTTTATAGAATTCTTCTGGCATCGTTGTAACCGAATATTGCTTTTCCATAAAGAATGAATTTTTTTTATCATTAGTTATTCTTATATTATTAAGTATATTTTTATCTATTTTTACTGTACAAAAAATACCTTCATGAGTTATATGTCTATATTTTCTAAAAGTACCAGTAA
>CANQHH010000005.1 GCA_947623615.1 uncultured Clostridia bacterium
TTTGTATTAATTGGAGGATATAATAATGACCCAAGAAAAGAAAAACTATTTGCGGACATTAGAATTCAAATCAATTAGATATATCAATCATGATATTTGTAAAAGATGCGAAGGAGAGTGTTGTAAAAAGCAATCATGTATGTTACTTCCGTGTGATATTGAACCATTTACTGCTAAGCAAATTATCCATTTATTAGAAAATGGAGATTTATCGATAAATGCTTTGCTTAAAGAAAATATTGCAATTCCGTTTTTAGGAATAAGAGAGAGGGAAAAGGGTGTGTTTTCAATTCTTGAACCACATTCTAGCTGTTCTAAACTTACAGAAGGAGGATGCGAGCTTTCAGATGATGAAAGACCAATTATTGCACTGGATTTAATTCCGTCATATTCATATCCAAATTGCTATTCAACCATAACGATGGAGGATATAATGGTAGCTTGGACAAGTGAAAATGTAAAAAATGTTATGAGAGAGGTTGTAAAGTATTTTTTGAAGGAAGGAGAAACTTTTGATGAAATTATTTTAAAACGTATTCAAGCATTTGAACATGATATTGTAAGTGGAGTTAATAAGTTGGTGACATTTGCTGACAAGTATAGCATTTATATGTTTGCTAAGGAATATGGATATAAATTTAGAGATGATGTATATGAATTAATTTTTAAATAATAGTTTTTGAGAACGTTCTAAAATAAGAACGTTCTTTTTTTGGAAAATTCCTTAAAAAAGCTAGTATTTGGGCGTAAAATTTGAAAAAAATGTAAAAATATGTTATTATATAATTAGGGAGTTTTAACACTAAAAGTTATAAAAGGCTTATTTGCAATTTAATTTATACTGTAAATCTAAATATATAAATATATAATTAGGAAAGAAGGTATATATAAATATGAGTTATAAAAAAGGGAAAAAAATAAAAATTATATGTGCCATTTTCGTTGTGATATTAGCTGTAATTTTATTTGTAAGTTTTTCAGCAGCAAGAGGAGCAAATATAAGAGCAACAGGGTTGATATCAGGAGATCAAAGTTCTGCAACTAATAACACTATATATTTACAAAAGTTAATAGATGATGTAAGTGAAAATGGTGGAGGAAGAATAACCATTCCAAATGGAACGTACTATTTTGATGCTATTCGTCAAGGAAGTGGTTATAAAAACAGGTATGGTGATAGTGGAGAGTATTATGTCATAAAATGTAGAGATAACGTAGAGATTTGTGGTGATAGTCAAAATGGTACTGTATTATGTCCTATTGGAACATATTCAGCTGGTATTGATATGTTCTTTTACAAAGATTTCTCATCATCAAAGTATTTAGTGAATGCAGACTTTAGAAATTTTACGATAGATGAGCAATATGCAAGATATTCAGGATCTTATGATACATCAGGAAAAGGTTTCATGATAAATCTATTTGAAAAATGTGACTGGGAAAATGTAACCGTAAAAAATACTAGAGGAACAGGTTTTGGTATGGATTGTCCGATAGATTGTACAGTAAAAAATTGTACAGCTATTAATTGTGGAACTGGAGTAACAAGTGCTTCTTCAGGGGGAGGTTCTGGTTTTGGAATTGGTACAGGCTATAGTAGTATAGAAAGTATAATTATAGAAAATTGCAATGCAGAAAATAATGGTAAGTTTGGTTTCTTCTTTGAACATCAATCAAGATTCCAAACATTATATAAAGCAGTAACTAGTAAAAACTTTACTGTTAGAAATTGTATAGCAAGTCAAAACATGTATAATTTTGGTGGATTAAGAGCAATGGATTTAACATTTGAAAATTGTACATCAAGAAATCCAGATTATGAAGATTTTCATTTTTCACAAAATTGTAGAAGAATACATTTAGCAAATAACCATGTAAACACAACATTCTCAGATGTGAGAAATACAAGCTTGTATTATTATAATGCAGTTTATTGGGCAAAAGGTTGTGGAGTAACTTATGGAGTTACAAATGGAAAGTTTAATGCAACATCGTATTTAACAAGAGAGCAAGCTGTAATGTTTTTATATAGATTAGCTGAATATCCAGGTAATATGGTACTTGGTAGAAATGCAGATATAAAAAGCAGAGGCTTAGTAAATACTGGATTTTCAGATGTAGATTCAAGATTTACAGATAATAATAGTGACGATAACAACTATATAGCAGGAACAGCAGCTGCAATAAATTGGGCTAAAAACAGAGGAATTACAAATGGAACATCTCAAACTAAATTTTCTCCAGATACTGCTTGTACAAGGGCATCTTTTATCACATTTTTATATAGATATGCAGGTTCACCAGCGGTATATGGAACAAGTGCTTTTGCAGATGTTAAGGATAGTTCGCAATATTACTATAAACCTGTAGTTTGGGGCGATAAAATAGGTATTATAGAGGGTACTGGTAATAGCATGTTTAAACCAGACAGCTCTATAACTAGAGCTGATGCGATTACTATGTTATACAGATATGCAACATTATCTTCAGGGGTTAAGTTTAATATTACATATAACCTAAATGGTGGTAGTGCATCTAATCCTAGCACATATACATCAGGAGCATCATTTAGATTGAATAATCCAACAAAATCAGGTTATACATTTAAAGGTTGGACAGGTAGCAATAGCAGTACTCCATCTACAAATGTATCAATATCAAGAACATTTAGAGGAAATTTAGTATATACAGCAAATTGGGTACCTCAATATACAGTAACATTTGATGCAAATGGAGGAAGTGTATCAAATAGATATTTAACAAGAAATGACGGAGATGTAATAGGTAGTTTCCCAAGTGCAACAAGACCAGGATATATTTTAGAAGGTTGGTATGCACATCCTACAGAAAATGTAAAAGGTTCAAATGGAACAATTTTGGATTCAAAATATGATACAAGTTTCAAAGTACATAACAATCTAACATTATATGCACATTGGAAATTAAATCCATCTACACCATATAAGGTTGTACATCAACAAATGGGCTTAGATGGAAGATCATATGTAACAGTAGAAACTCAGAATTTAAAAGGAATAACAAATGATAGTGTTACACCAGCAGTAAAGAGTTATCCAGGATTCACATCACCTAGTCCACAAACTGTAAAAATTTCTGCAGATGGAAGTACAACAGTAACATATAGATATACAAGAAATAAATATCAATTTACGATAGGAAGTTGTGAAGGTGTAACAACAGAAGGATCGAGTGTAACAGGTATTTACTATTATGGTTCAACAATATCTTTGAGAGCCACATTGATAGATGGATATAGATGGATTAGATGGAGTAATAATGATACAAAACAATCTACAACATTTAGAATGCCAGCAGGTGCAGTAAGTGTATCTCCTATTGCAGAAAAAATGCAATATAGAATAACATATAATACTCAGGGAGGAACAATTACAGGTCAAAGAACAACTTATACAGTTACAGATGACAGCTTTACATTAGTAGTACCAACTAGAAAAGGATATATATTTAAAGGTTGGACAGGAAGTAATGGTTCTATACCTCAAATATATGTAACTATTAATAAAGGAAGTACAGGAGATAAAAATTATATAGCTAATTGGGAAGAAAATACATCACCATTTAAAGTAATACATCAGCAAATGGGCTTAGATGGAAAATCGTATACAACTGTAGAAACGGAAAATTTAAAAGCTGAACCAGATTCGGTAGTAACTCCTAGAGTGAAATCATATCCGGGATTTACATCACCTAGTCCACAAACTGTAAAAGTAGAAAAAGATGGAAGCACAACAGTAGTATATAGATATATAAGAAACAAATATAGATTTACATTAGGAAGCTGTGAGGGTGTAATAACAAGAAATTCAAGTGCAACAGGAGATTATTACTATGGAGAAAGAATAACATTAAATGCAACCGTACTAAATGGATATACATGGAATAAATGGAGTTTAAATGATTCAAGACCAAGTATAACATTTGAAATGCCAGCAAGCTCAATAGTAGTAAATCCTATTGCAACGAAAAATATATATAACATTATATATGATACACAAGGTGGAATAATTTCTGGAGAAAAAACAACATATACGGTAACAGATGAAGATTTTACATTAGTGTTACCAACTAGAAAAGGATATATATTTATGGGCTGGACAGGAAGCAATGGTTCAAATCCTCAAATGATTGTAAAAATTAATAAAGGTACTACAGGAGACAAGAAATATATAGCTAATTGGGCAGTAGCTGGTGCAGCCTCATATAAAGTAATACATCAGCAAATGGGACTAGATGGAGTGACATATACAACAGTAGACGTCGATGATTTAATGGGAGTAGAAGATGACATTGTAACACCAGGAGTAAAATCGTATGTAGGGTTCACATCACCAGATGCTCAGACAGTAAGGATAGCAAGTGATGGAAGTACAACAGTAGTATACAGATATACAAGAAATAAATATAGATTTACATTAGGAAGTTGCGAAGGTGTAACAACAGAAGGATCAAGTGCAACAGGAGATTATTATTACGGAGAAACAATAACATTAAGGGCGAGGGCAGAGGCTGGATATACATGGAATAAATGGAGCATTGACCATTCAGAACAAGACATAACATTTAAAATGCCAGCAGGAGATGTTACTATAAATCCAATAGCAAATAAAAATATATATCGAATTGCTTATGATACACAAGGTGGAACAATGGATGAACCAAAAACAACATATACAGTAACAGATGATGATTTTACATTGGTTAGACCATATAGGGAAGGTTATACATTCTTAGGTTGGACAGGTAGTAATGGAAGTGATCCTCAGGTATATGTAACGATTAAAAAAGGAAGTATAGAAAATTTAACTTATATGGCAAATTGGAAAGAAGATGTAATAGTGCCAGAGACAACAGAAGTAACAATCAAATATATAGATGTTAATTCAAAGATGCAGTTACTTAATAGTAAGAAACATACTTTTGAAGCGGGAGATGCTTTTGACTATTCTGAATATTCGTATGAAATAAATGGATACAAATGTATAGAGAATAAAGAAAATGATTTTACAGAAGTAGTTAGATATTATGCAAAAATTGTTAATTTAAAAATAAATATTACAGATGCAGATTCTAAACAGGTATTAGCAGAACCTATAGAATTAAATGGTCTTGAAGGAGATGAATATGATCTTACCTACATATTAAATAATTTGGAAAACTATAATTCTTCTATCAACAGAGAAATTTTAAAAGGAAAACTTTCAGCAGATCAACAAGAAATAAATTTACAGCTTACATACGGAAAAGATGAAGAAAATGATCCAAGTAAAGATAAAGAAGGTGTAGGTGGTGATAAAGATAACGATGATAAAGGCGAGTCAGGTGGCAATAATGATGACAAAGGACAACAAGATGGTTCTGATGATAAAAATAAAAACAATAGTGATAACGGAAATAGTCAAAAAACAAATGATGAGCAAAACCAAAACAATAATACTAAGAAAGAACAACCTGGTATAGGAGCAAATAAAGAAGATAATACAGTTGCAAGAGATCCTATTCCTCAAACAGGTGAGAGAAATGTGATTATATTTGTAATAGTAATACTTAGTATAGTAAGTGGTGGAATGTATATGAATTATGTAAAAGCTTCAAAATAGTATGAAGAGATGATGTAATAATCAGAAAAACTACTTGCCAATAAAAAAATAATAGTGTAAAATATAACCGTGAAAGTAAATAAACCAAATATAGGAGTAACGAAAGATGAAATTAAATAATAACAAAAACTTTGAAAGCCTTGATACTCTAAGAGAGAGAGAGAGAGAGAGAGAGAGCCGTATTTAAAAGAAAGTAAAAAAATAAATGACGGGCAAAAAGCCTTTATTAAGTATATTCAAAATGCAGACTATTGTTAGAGATAGCCTGCGTTTTTTGTGCACTTTTAGTTTTATGTAAATTTGGTTTGAAGAATAAGAGATAAAAATATAAAGAAAGAAGATAAGAAAATGAACAATAATTTAACAAAGAAAGTAAAGTTAAAAATGATAAAGGAAAGTAAAGGCATCACAGTAATAGCTCTAGTGGTGACAATAGTAATATTAATAATCATTGCATCAATAAGTGTAAATGCTATATTAAAAAGTGGAATGTTAGATAGAACAATAGATGCCAGGGGTGAGTTTGAAAACAATCAGTCAACTGTGAAAAGAGAAATTAGTGAATTGCTTGATGATACAAGGAATCCATTTCAGTATGATAATGAGTCAGATTTAGGTGTGTCGGTTATAAATACAACAGAACCATATCAAGATGATATGTACAGTATAAATCAAGAATTAAATTATGAAATAACTGTAACAAATACAGGAAAAGAAGTAGAAAAAAATTTGAGATTAAAATCTGTAATAACAGACTATGATGGAAACGAAAAAAATCCATACGAATTAGGAAATGAAAATACAGAATATACAAATGATGGATATATAGATATTGCTGAATTAGCACCTGGAGAAAGTATAAAATTTACAACAAAATGGAAAACGGAAGATGGAGGAAAAATAATAAATACAGCAAAAGTATTAGATACATCGGAAGATATAATAAAAGCTACAGATAGAGCAGAAACTATAGTTACAGCAGGATATAATGGAGTTACTATAGGAGAGGTAGAAGATGTGATATTTGATGGGAAAGAACATAAATTAAAGCCAGAAGTTAAAGATAAAAATGGAAATAAATTAATAGAAGGAAAAGATTATTTAATTAGCTATGGCTCAGATGACTTTGTTAATGTTGGGATTGTTGACATAACAATTACAGGACTAAGTCCATATTATTCAATAGATCCTGAGTCTCCAGAAGATTGGGGCGCTGGTGGTGAGTTAACAATGTTTTATAATATTATGCCGAGGCCGATAACTATTCAAGGAGGTTCAGCTTCTAAAATAGCAGATGGTTTACCATTAATATGCAATGATTATATTATCGTGGAAGGTGAATTAGTAGAAGGAGATGAAATGCGTGTAACATGTAGCAGTAATAGTGGAAAATATATAAATATTGGTACATATTCTAATGCAATTATAGATATAGAATTTTTAAAAGGAAAAGAGAGTAATTATGTTATTACTACGATTCCAGGAGAAATAGAGATAAAACCAAAGACTATAAGTTAAATATAAAATCTTAAATACTAAAGTTCTATTTTTGTTTTTTATCTTCACAAAGTAATTTGTTTTTGATATAATAAATAGCATGTTTTTTTAGAGGGGAGAAAATAAAGTGTCAGGAGCAAAAAGATATGGAAAAAACACAAAAGCAAAAACAGGACGAAAGAAAACAAAAGTAAAATTAAAATTTTCTAAATCTTTTATAATTAGGATAATATTCGTAGTAATAATCATTATAATTGGTACTAATATTTATTCTGTTGCTAAACTTAAAAATCCAGACAAATCGGTAAGTGCCCTTTTGGATATATTTTATTCTAAGAAGTCGATAAATAATAAGACAGCAAAAATATTATTAGGGAAGGATGATAAAGAATATATAAAAGAATTGGAAAATGAAACTTATGAAAAAACATATAAAAAATTAGAATCATTTGGAGCATATGAAATTATAGATGGAAAAGATGCAAAAAAGATATCACAAGATTATGCGAAAGCATATACAGGTTTAATGAAAAAAGTAAAGAAATATAAAATTTCTGATAAACAAATAAATGGTGATAAATGCAAATACACTATTACAATAGTTACAGCTAATTTAGGTGAAGTATATAAAAAAGCAAATGATGATGTTAATGCTCAAATGGAAAACATTAAAGTGGTAAACAACGAAGTAACAAGTAATGAGAATTATAGATATGCTATTTATTGTTATTACTTAACAAAAGCAATAGATAGAATGTCAAAGGACAGCGGAAATGAGGAAAGTTTTATTGTAACATTAGAGCAAAACAATAAAAAACAATGGATTCCAAATGAATCATCAATATCTACAATTATTAATATGAGTTATTAATAATTATTACAAAAATTTGATATTTTATGATTGTATAATGGAAATATATGATATAATGTATAAAAATTATATAGAGAAAGGGTTGATTTTATTATGGAAAAATCAAAAGTATATTTTTGCAAAGAGATTACACCTGAAAATATAGTAAAAATGTACAAAACACTAGGAAAAGAGCTTCCTGGGAAAGTTGCAGTAAAACTACATTCTGGAGAACAAGGAAACCAGAACTATTTAAGACCAGAGCTTGTAAAAGACATGGTAGACTATGTAAATGGAACAGTTGTTGAATGTAATACAGCCTATGATGGTGCAAGAAACCATACAGATAAACATTTAAAATTAATTAAGGAACATGAATGGGATAAATATTTTGCATTTGATTTAATGGATGGAGAAGGTCCTGATTTAGAGTTAGATATTCCAAATGGAAAAGTGCTAAAGAAAAATTTGGTTGGAAAAAATTTAGCAAATTATGATTCAATGCTTGTTTTATCACATTTTAAAGGTCATGCAATGGGCGGATATGGTGGAGCTTTAAAACAATTATCAATTGGTTGTAGCTCATCTGCAGGAAAAACTCTAATTCATACAGCAGGAAAAGCAACAGACCAAACACAATTATTTGCCAATTTGCCAGAACAAGACAGATTTTTAGAAGCAATGGCAGATGCTGCATCATCTGTTGTAGAACATTTTAAAGGAAACATGGTATTTATAAATGTAATGAAAAACATTTCAAAAGATTGCGATTGTGATGGAAATGCATCAGCACCTTGCATGAAAGATATAGGAATATTAATATCATTAGATCCTATAGCAATTGACCAAGCATGTCTTGATCTTGTATATAATTCAGAAGATCCTGGAAGGGATATTTTGATAAAGAGAATTGAATCATTACATGGAGTTCATACAATTGAAGCAGCTGCTGAAATTGGGTTTGGAAGTAGAGAATATGAGTTAATAGATGTTAATTAAGGATTTTATATGGTATGAAATATTAAATTGATTTCATACCGTATTTTTTTATGTTTATGAAATATTCATTGACAAAAAATTTTTTTAGATATATCATACAACATAGAGAGGGGGAAGATTAAAAAAAAATATTTATACGAAAGAAAGGGAGTAAAAAAATGGAAGAAAATAAAAAAATGAAAATCAGTTTAACAACAATAATAATGATAGTTGTAATAGTTGCTTTAATTATAGCAGGAATAGGATATTATATGTATATAAGTAGTAACAAGGAGAACAAGGTGAATAAGGAGAATGTTGCTACTACAAATATGCAAAAGGTAGAAGTAGAAGAAGAGAATGTAATAAATAAAGAACAGCCACAAGTTACAGAAAAATTTAAGATGACAGAGGCTGAGTTCCCAAAGGTAGATGGAGCAACAGCAATGTTACCTTTTATTGGAGAAATTACAAAATCAGTGTTGGGATACACAAGTGAACAGGCACAAAAATACTTAGATGAAAACACACAAGGAAAATCAGCTAAAGTATATGCAAGCTTAATAAAAAAAGAAAAAGATTTAATATTTATATCTGAGCCTTCTGATGATATTTTAAGACAAGCCAAAGAAACAAAAGTAGAATTTGATATGACTGGAATAGGAAAAGATGGATTTGTATTTTTAGTTAGTAAAGATAATCCTGTTAATTCATTAACTATTGAACAAATTCAAAAAATATATACTGGAGAAATTACAAATTGGTCACAAGTTGGAGGAAATGATGAAGAAATAGTAGCTTATCAAAGAGAGCAAAATTCAGGTAGTCAGAATTTAATGGAGAAAATGGTAATGAAAGGCAAAAAATTTAAAGAAGCTCCAAAAGGACTTACAATAGATTCAATGGAAGGTTTAATTGATGCTATATCTAATAAAGATTTTGATAATAGTAAATCGTCTATTGGATATTCAATATATTTGTATGCTAAAGAACAATATGTAAGAGACAATATAAAATTCTTAGCTATAGATGGTGTGTATCCATCAGATGAAGCAATTGCAAATGGTAGTTACCCATTAACAAAAATAGTTTATGCAATAACTAGAAAAGATGTACCACAAAATAGTAATGTAAGAAAGCTAATTAATTGGTTATTAACAGATGAAGGACAAGAAGTAGTTGTAGCAGGCGGATATTCAAAATTGAAATAAAGTTGCCATAATATGTGAAAAGAAGGAGGAAAACAAATGAAGAAGAACTTGACAATATTATTGATATTATTAATATTTGTATTAATAAATAGTAGTATTTCTTTTGGCTCAAGTTCAACTACATATTTATACATGGAAGCAATAAAAATAACAGATCCAGATATTGAGATACTATCTGACGAAATATTTATAGATACAACAACATCTAAAATAAAAAACACAATAAATCTAAAAAATACATCAGATAAAGAAAAAGAATTAAATCTATCATTTCCTATAGAGAATAATAGATTGGAAATTTCTGTAAAAGATTTAGTTATTAAATTAAATGGGGTAAAAGTAGAATATGTAAGTGATAATGAGGGAAACTATCAAGTAAAAACAAAAATATCAGCAAACTCAGGTAAGAAAATAGATATTGAATACTATACAGAAAATGACTTGCAAAAAGCAAAGTTAATTAAGTGTAATTTTGACAATATGAAAGGAAAAAAAGTTGGAAAGCTTAAAGTAGATATAAAAATAGATGAAAAAAATATACCATTAGTAGAAAAAATATATCCTGGTCATTATACATTTGAGGATAATACAATATCTGTAGAATACTATAATTATGAGGTAAATGCAATAACGAAAGATATTATTGTAGAGAAAGAAACTTTTAACAATTTGCTATATGGAAGAGAAAATGATATAGAAGATGAAGATAAAGATATTATAAAATCGTGGTATACAGATGGTAGTGTAAAGCTAAAAGAAGATTATTATACAGAAAATGATATAGTACAAAATATAATTGACTATAAAGAAATAAAAACAGGTAAAAATATAGATAAAATGCGTAATGTACCTTCTGAGCCTTTACTATATTCAATGTATAAAGTAGAAGAGGAAATTGAAGATACATTTATGGATACGCACCATGATTTAGAAGGAAAGAAAATATGTATAGATTTTGTTGAAACAGAAGGTGACAAAGAATTATATGTAGACGTAGGTGAGTATGAAGGTGACGATTATATGGTCCGTAAATTAGTAAAAAGAACTGAAAGGAATATTTTACAAACTGAATTAACAAGTTGGAATCCAGGAAAAAGAGGAGCAAAAATAATATTTGTCGGACAAGGAATTAATGGAGAAAATTTAAATGCAACAGAACAAGAAAAAGTTTCATATATAAATCAAATAAATGCTGATATGTATATAAGAATAATGATTTATGACGGAAAAGTAAAAGAGGAGTCAGAAAAAAAAGGCACAGAAGAAATTGGTGACGGATTGGTTGGATATTATGATGATAACAATTCTGAAATTGTAAAAGCATTTGCTATAGGTCCGGAAGAACTAATTTCAAAAGAAGAATTTGATGACAACTCGTATTTGGTTAACAGCGTTTATTCAAATTATGACCAATATACTAAAAATTATTTTAAAGATTATTATAAAAACACCATTATAAAATTAGATAATGAAGATATAGCAAACAAATGTGAAATTCCTACTGTAGCTCAATTTATAGGATATAGAACAAATCAAGACGGAAAATATGTTGTAAATTATTTTTTTGATTCAGGATTTTATGAGGGCAATAATAGAGGCTTAATAACAACTAAGGATGTATTGCAAACAGCACAAGCTAAGCAGTTATTAGAAGCTAACAAACAAAAAAATGCTAACGCAAAAAAAGAAGTGGAAAATGAAATTTCAAATTTACCTATTGTTGATGATGAACAAAAAATACAACAAGACATAAAAAATGAAATAAACGAAGCTAAAAAACAAGCTACAACACAAGTTGACGAAACAAAAAATGAAGCAGAAAGTAATGCAGATAATACGAAAAATAAAATGAACAACAAAGATATTATAGTGTTTGCAGGAATTGGATTAGGCATAATTGTTTGTATAGCTGTAATAATAATAGAACGTAAAAAAAGATAATAAATAAAGGAAAAAAGCTTATCAGAAAATGGTAAGCTTTTTTTCGTAGAATATTATAAATTATAATCTGTTCTGTAAAATGGAAAACGATTGATTTTGTAGAAATTTTAAGATATAATGATTTCAATATAACAATAACTTGAGAAATTTTAGGATATGATAAAGAAAAAAATGATATTTTAGATTAACATCAAGCATTGGAGGTTAGGAAAAATGAATATTTTCAAAGATGCTTATAAAATAGTAAGGGATAATAGTGATGAAATATATAAAGGTTTTGGGTTCAGGCATTTATCAGATGCTACTCAATATTATGTCCATCCTAATAATCAATCATATAAAGGTACTACTACTCTTTGCCAGCCAATAGGAGAAGGAATAACGCTATTTTCTTTAGTGTTAAAGGGGTTAGTTACTGATAATGAGGGAATTCTTGGAGATATATTAGTAAATAGTGATAAATCTAAATTATATTTTAAAGTTAAATTTTCAGAAGACTGGAAAGATAATGGGATTATTGATTCTAGAGTAGACAAAGCAATAGTTCTTTTAGATGACAATGAAATAAACTTAACATTCTATGATGAAAGTAATAAAATATTGCCAACAACAGGCAAGATGTATCCAAAAGATGGAGAACTTATAGATATGGTATATTGTTTTTTCCTTTCTTTTGCCGCACTACTTACAAGAGATACAAATGAAGATGATGAATTCAATAGGATAGTTTTTGATTATATAGAAAATCCAACAGCCGATGCATTTGTAAATATTCATGAGGATTTTTACCAAAATCATAAAATGGAAGATTATGAATTTATAACTGATGAAGATTTATTAAATTATGATATTAGGGAATTTGTTTCTTATAAAAATATTTATAGCATTATTCGTCAAAATAAGGAACAATTGAAAGAAAAGCTAGATGTAGTAATTGCAAAATTTGATGATAATATATTTACAGAAGAGCAAAAACAGTTAATACCTACTTTGGGAGAAGAGTTTGAACTTCCTGAAGGTTTAAAGCCAGTATGTAATGCGGTGGTAGCAGGAGATTCGAGAACTGTATTATTACATGGTCCTGCAGGAACAGGAAAAACTATATCTTGTAAGCTTATTTGTAGAGACATTGGTCTTCCAATAATGGACACAGTAAATTGCAGTGAAAATTTAGATGAATTTATTTTAGGTAAATTTATTCCAGAAGGAGAACAGATTATATTTAAAGAAAGTTATGTTACAAAAGCCATAAGAGATGGGGGAGCAGTGGTATTTGAAGAGATAAACTTTGCTAAACCTGCACATTTAGCTTTCTTAAATTCGTTACTAGATGATAATGGATTTGTTAGATTAGATAATGGAGAAATTGTAAGAAGAAATGCTAATTTTAGATTTTTTGCTACAATGAATTTAGGGTATTTTGGAACTAAAGAATTGAATCAAGCTTTATATAATAGATTTAATACTATTGTTGAAATCGCTTCACTATCAGATACAGCCATAAAGAAGATGCTTATAACCAGAGTACCAGAATGTAAAGAATATGTTACCAAAATTTTAGGGGTATATCATAAATTAAAAAATAAAATAGAAGCAGAAGAATTAGATATTGTTATATCTCCAAGAAACTTAG
This sequence comes from uncultured Clostridia bacterium, assembly GCA_947623615.1. GTDB lineage: Bacteria > Bacillota > Clostridia > TANB77 > CAG-508 > CALXVA01. The sequence goes on from CANQHH010000005.1 coordinate 13,750, forward strand.
AGAATTGGGCTAGACAAGCTAAATATGAAGGTTATTTAAAAGCTGCTGAAAAAACAATAATACCTATTGCAAAGTGTGACAGAACACTTGAAAATGTGATTAGAGGATTTTTATTATTATATAAATGGAATTAGAAAGAGAGGTAAGTTTATTCTATGCAAAAGCAAGATAAGGAAATATTGAAAATATTTCAAACAGAGGATAATAGAAAAATAGAAGAAGACTTTGCCTCTATGTTATCAGAGCATTCTAATTTACGATTATTTTTTATAAATGAAAATAGAGCTTATACAGATGGGAAAAATATAGTAGTAGATCCCGCAAATGACGAATTGTTTTGTGATGATATTGCGTTAAAACAAACTGAAGAATACTTAGGACTTCCAACAAGTTTTTCAACTGATAGATTTATAGCTCTAAAAATGATTACAAGAGCGCAAAATATTCATGAATCATTACATATAATTTATACTAATTTTCCTTTAGAATTACTAAAAGACCCGAGGGGAAAAAATAAATTTAATCAAATGGTATTAAGTAGTATATCAAATGTTATAGAGGATTGTTTTATAGAGGCTGTTGGAGCAAGTGAATTTGATAATATGAGTTTTTTCTTGGCTTTTGGAAGAGTTTCAAGGCTATTTTTAACTACACCTGCTAAAGGAACAATACAAAGAAAATTTGAAGAGTTTTCAAAACCAGAAGAAACGAAAAAAGTAAAAATATCTAAAGAAGAAATGGAAACACAAAGAAAAGTCAGTTTAATAATGGAATTTATAGACTACTTTGTTACAATGCTTTTATATCCTATGGTTAAACTTGAAGAACCATCAAAAGATATAAAAGAGTATGTTGAGAAAACAAAGAATTTATGGCTTGAAGGAAGTGTTTGTGGAGATCCAGATAAAAGATATGGATATACAAGTCAAATATTTGACATTATAGAGCCTTTAATACCCAAGATTGATGATGAAGATATAGAAAAGTATAAATATATTAAAAAATTTATTTCTGCCTTAGTTGGTGATGAAAAAACTCACTCTGGAAAGAAAATGTCTATAAATCAATTTGAATCTAAAGGAAGAAAAGCAGTAATTACAAGAAAATTATTTACAGATTTAAACGGAAACAAGATTGATGATAATTATTTAAACCAATATATATATGAGCTAGAAAAATTTGAAAAAGAAAAAAAGCAATCAATACGCCAAAATATGCAAAGCACTCAATATTGGGAATATACAGGAGGGGAACTAAAAGCTAGTGCAATGCACAATGACATAAAAATAAAGGTTAAATATCCTAAACCAAACTTAAATATGAAGAAGGCTTATGATAATATCTATAATAGATATAAGCTTAACATAAATTCATATAATGCTAAATTTACTCAAATGTTAAAAGGTGTTGTTGATTGTAGAGAAGATAAATATATTTTTGGAAATGGAATAGAGTCAAAAAAATTAGGTGATTTAAAAAAACGATATTGGTATAGAAATATTCAAGGTGTAGATGTTCCAGATGTTGCAATTTTATTTTTAATTGATGGCTCTGGCTCAATGGAAGGAATAAAAAATGAAAATGCGATAAAATCTTCGATTATATTACATGAAGTTTTAGCTAAAAACGGAATAGAACATGCTATTGTTGAACATAGAGCTATATTTGGAAAACCTTTGGTAAAACACAAAATATTAGTAGATTTCAATTATACAAAAAATGATAAATATAACATTTTATTATTAAATGCAAATGAAGGAACAAGAGAAGGGCTTTCTCTTGCATGGGCTTCAAAATACATAAAAGAACATTCTCATGCTGAACATAAAGTGATTATATGTATTTCAGATGGTTATCCTTGTCACCAAGCTGATTTTACAGATGATTACACTCCTCCGGTTTCAATTAAAGATACTCATAATGCAGCGAGAAAAATTGAAAAAGAAGGAATAGGTATAATAGGTGTAGCATTAGAAGAATATACAGGAGATACCGAATGTTACGAGGCACTAAAAGAAATTTATGACAGAGTAATTGAGGTTGATGATATGAAACACTTGACTACTCAATTATTGAATTTAGTTTCTAAATTATTTATATAAGATAGGATTTAGTATTATTAGGAGGGATAAGAAATGGATGATAGAAATATTAAACTTGCACATAATCTTATACATTATTCTATAGACTTAAAAGAAGGGGACAATTTATTAGTTGAAGTAAATGGAGAGGACGGATTAGAACTTGCAAATGAAATTATAAATCAAGCAAAGGAAATCAATGCAAATCCAACATTAAATTTGATTAAGTATGAAGAACTAAGAGATTTTCTAATAAATGCAAGTGATGATGAGATAATTGAATATGGCAAAAAAGACTATGATAGAATGAAAGAAATGCAAGCATATATTGGGATAAGTGCACCTACATCTGACAAAGTATTAGAGGGGATTTCTAGTGAAAAAATCCAAACATACAATAAATATTATACTGCACCAGTTCATTTAGAACGAAGGGTAAAATATACTAAATGGTGTATTTTGCGATATCCTAATGAATATTTTGCAACTAAAAATAATATGACACTAGAAGAAGCTAAGGATTTTTATTATAGCGTATGTAATGTAGATTATAATAAAATGAAAGATGCTATGGAACCGCTAAAAGAATTGATGAATAAAACTGACAAAGTACATATAGTGGCACATGACACTGATTTGTCTTTTAGTATAAAAGGAATTCCAGCAGAAAAATATTATGGAACATTTAATATTCCAGATGGAGAAGTTGCAACATGTCCAGTAAAGGATAGTGTTAATGGATATATAACTTATAATACGAAAACAAAGTATAATGATATTGTATTTGAAAATATAAGATTTGATTTTACGAATGGAAAAATAGTAAGTGCAACTGCAAAAGAAAATACAAAACAACTAAATGATATTTTGGATATAGATGAAGGAGCAAGATATATTGGAGAATTTGCATTTGGTTTAAATCCGTATATTGATAATACTATTGGTGACACATTATTTGATGAAAAAGTTCATGGAAGTTTTCATTTTACTCCCGGAATGGCATTAGAAGAAAGCGATAACGGAAATCGCTCAGCAATTCATTGGGACATAGTTAAAATATTAAGAAAAGAATTTGGCGGTGGAGAAGTCTATTTTGATGATGTTTTAATAATGAAAGACGGAAACTTTGTATTAGAAGAATTAAAAGGATTAAATAAGGTGTAATTTATGGAGAAGGTAGAAAAAGTTAGACCAAAAAAAGGGTTTAAGATATTAGGAATTAGCATATATGAAATATTAGTTTATTTTATTATTTATAGTATTTTAGGATATATTATTGAAACAATATATGGAATTTTAACAAAGGGAGTATGGGAGAGCAGACAAAGTTTCTTATATGGACCATTTTGCGGAATATATGGATTAGGAGCAGTTGTATTAATTATATCTTTACAATATTTTAATAAAAGCACTAATAAACTGTTTGTAGGTGGCTTTATAGCAGGTTCAATAGTAGAATATTTAGTTAGTTTTATAGGAGAATTGATTTTTCATGTAAAATGGTGGGACTATTCTCATATGCCTTTAAATATAAATGGAAGAATATGTGTATATTATTCTTTGTTCTGGGGTATTTTAGCAGTATATTTTATGACTACTTTTCATCCTAGAGTAGAAAGATTTATTGATAAAATAGAGGCTAAAAAGTCAATGAGAACCTTAAAAATTTCTACTGTATTAATATCCTTGTTTTTATTATTTGACCTTCTAATTACAATGTATGCATTAAAAGCATTTGTTGTTAGAAAAGTATATGAATATGATTTAAATGTTCCAAATAAAGAATATGTAATTAATGATATATATAAGCCATTATATGGTAACGAGAAAAAAGCGGACTTTATTTATAAATGGTTTAGCGATGAAAAAATGATTAAGACTTTTCCAAATTTGAAAATTCAAGATGTAGATGGAAATATTTTATATCTAAATCAATATGTTGGAGATATACAACCATATTATTTGAAGTTTTTTGAAAAAAACATAAGAGAAGCGGATTGATATTTTAAAAAAGATTATCGATATTAAAAGATAATCTTTTATTTTTTTACAAAAAAATATTGACTTTTTATCACGTACTGTATATACTGTATATACACAGTACGTTTTTTAGTAAAGGAGAAATTTCTAATATGAATATAATAATAAGTAATTCGAGCAATATTCCAATATATGAACAGATAAAAGAGCAGATAAAAAGTAAAATAATATCTAATGAACTGAAGGCAGGAGAAATGTTACCTTCAATTAGAAGTTTGGCAAAAGATTTAAGGATAAGTGTAATAACTACGAAAAATGCTTATGAAGGGTTAGAACGAGAAGGATATGTTGAAACTATTGCAGCCAAAGGGACTTATGTAGCAAATAAAAATGTTGAGATTATAAGAGAAGAGCAATTGCAGAAAGTAGAAAAACTAATAGATACGGCTGTTTCCATTGCTAAAATTAGTAAAATTTCTAAAGAGGAAATACAAAGTATGATAGATATTTTATATGAGGAGGATAGATAATATTATGGAAAAAGTTTTAGAGGTAAAGGATTTATACAAAAAGTATAAAGAATTTGAGTTAAAAAATGTAAATTTTAGCCTACCAAAAGGAATGATAATTGGTTTAATAGGAGAAAATGGAGCTGGAAAAACAACAACCATAAAAGCCATGCTCAATATTATAAATAAAGACAAAGGGCAAGTAAAAATATTTGGTTTAGACTTACAGCAAAATGAAAAGAAAATAAAGCAAGATATAGGTGTTGTTTTAGATGATAGTTTTCTTTCAGAATATCTAAATCCTAAAGATATAAGTAAGATTATGAAGAATTTTTATCCTAATTGGGATGAAAAATTATATCTAAAATATTTAGAAAAATTTAAAATCCCAATAGACAAAATATCTAAAGAATTTTCTAGTGGTATGAAAATGAAACTAAAAATAGCAACAGCGATTTCCCATAAACCTAAATTACTAATTTTAGATGAGCCTACATCAGGGTTAGATCCTGTGGCAAGGAATGATATATTAGATATTTTTCAAGAATTTATAGAAGATGGCGAACATTCTATATTAATTTCTAGTCATATTACATCAGATTTAGAGCATATTGCTGATTATATAATGTTTATAAATAATGGAGAAATTATTTTT
>CANQHH010000006.1 GCA_947623615.1 uncultured Clostridia bacterium
TAATACATTATTTTCGCTTTCTTCCCAATATTTTTCATTAGATTTTGTTGTAATGTATAAATTGGTTAATACATCACTTTTATCTGGGTAAATATAATCACTCATAGCTCTTCTCCTTTTTTCGAGTATTCTATCACAACAATTTTCAAATATCTATACTTTTTTCCATATTTATGTTATAATTTCTTATTGAATTATTTAGTGTTTGAAAGGATGATTTTATATGGCTATTTTTGAAAAAAAATATAGAGTTGATGTTGCATATGTAAATGCCGATACTGTTATTACAAATCATGGTCTATTAACTTTATTAGAGGATATAGCTGGCAGGCACTCTGATGTTGCAGGTTTTGGAATTTGTGATATACAAGAAACTAAACTTTTTTGGATTCTTCTTGCATGGAAAGTCAAATTTTTTAAAAGAGTTAAATATCGTGATGAATTAACTGTTAAAACTTGGGCTAGAAATGTTAGTAAAGCTTATACATATCGTGATTTCGAAGTATTTGATAAAGATGGTAACATTGTTTGCAAGGCAAGTTCAAAATGGGTATTAATTGAAGTAGACAAAGGAAGTATAACTAAAATTCCAGATTATGTTATAAGCAAATATGAGCCAGATTCAAAACACACCTTTGATACCCCTGATATCGAAAAGCTAAAAACTCCAACAACATTTTCAAGCGAATATATATATAAAGTACAACGAAGAGATATCGATATTAATAACCATATGCATAATACAAATTATTTAGATCTCGCATATGAAGCATTGCCTGAAGATGTTTACAATTCTGGCGAATTTAATAATATAGAAATAATGTATAAAACTAGCATAAGACAAGGTGAATCTGTAAAATGTTTATATTCTTTCACTGATAATTGTCATTATGTAACTGTTAAAAGTTTAGATGATACTAAACTTCATGCTGTTGTAAAATTATATTAAAGAGAGGCTCAAATTTAAATGAACCTCTCTTTTAATTAAAATCTACATTCTGTTTGTTTTTGATATAGTTTCATAATCTTATCATCTATAATATTTAATATTTTCGCATATAATGTTAATTTTCTCGAATCTAGTTTAGATAACTTTTTATCTGTTTTGTATTTCATTTTATGCTCATTTGTTGCCCAGAAGTCCATTGCCATTGTTCTTATTTGTATTTCTACCTTAATGTACATTATCCTATTTTCAATATTTACAGGAGTTTTTATTATAAGATGATAACCCGAATACCCACTTTGTTTTGCTTTACTTAAATAGTCTTTTCTTTTTATTATTTTAATATCTTCCATTTGTTCTATTATTTTTATTATTGTATATATGTTATCTTTCATTGGGCAAACAATTCTTATTCCAGCAATATCATTTATATTATTAACAAGGTTTTTATAATTTAATTTATAATGCTTTTTCTTCATTTTGTTTATGATACTTTCAGGCGATTTTATTCTATATGTTATATTACTAATAAGCTCATAATCATATGTATCATTAAAATTTTTCCAGATATCGCTTAACTGACCATATACCTGCTGTACAGCCTTATCATATACACTCATAAGCAAAGCAAATTCATTTTGTTTTACATCTATAGGTATTATTTGATTAGATGCAATACTTTGTTCTTGTTCTAATTTTAAGTTATTTATATAAATCTCCTCCTTTCTAAAAGAGATTTTATAATAGCTTTATTTCCATATTATAGTTTTTTTATGTTTTTCTCGTGAATTAATTCTTAAGAAAAGAAAAAACCCCTTTCAGGGAAAAAAATTTTTTATACGAACAAAGCATACCTCCAAATATCAGATTTTACTTCTAATATCTGGGGTATACTCCATAGCTTAAGTTATCTTTAATTAATTGTTACAACCACAACCATTATTATATGAATTCATGTTGTTCATATAATATTTCTTTTCTGCTAGTTTATCTTGTACTCCACGAAGTGCTTCTCCAAATCTTTGGAAATGCACAACTTCCCTTTGTCTTAAGAAACGTAGTGGGTCAATTACATCTGGGTCATCTGCACATAAATCTATCAATTTTTCATATGTTGCCCTTGCTTTTTGTTCTGCAGCTAGATCTTCTTGAAGGTTTGCAATTGGATCTCCTTTACATGCAATATATGCTGCTGTAAATGGTGTGCCTCCCGCAGATTGAGGATACACATCTAACCCACGGTCAGTATAATATGCTCCTAAACCTGCTTTTTCTATTTCTTCTATACTTGCTCCTTCTGTTAATTGATGCACTATAGTTCCTACCATTTCAAGATGTGCTAATTCGTTTGAACCAAAATGTTGTCACTCTAAATGGTTTAAGTTAGTTCTTTAACTCTACCAACCATCAGTTCGAAAAATTTATTACTATTATTTCACAAATGGTACAAGATATAATACCCTTCGTGAAATTTTTATTTATTATTTTTTATATATTCAATACTTTTTTTCTCAAGTAGTTTAAAATCACAACTTAAATCTTTATAAAATTTAGCCATTTTACTTTTATGTGGTTTAGTAACTATATTATAAAGTTTTTCTGATTTATCCAAAATTTTTCTCTTGTTTTCTGATTTATTTATATACGAATATTGTTCTGAAAGCAGTCTTTTATATCCATAACTTTTGCCTTTAATATCTAATAAATAAACACATCCTTGAGGTACAGGTATCATATCTGAAAATCATCTATAATATAAAAATTTAATTTTCCCAATTTTATTTTCTTATTATTTTTCATAATTTTTCCTTTCGCAAATATGGGGGATACTTATAGTATCCCCCAATTTTTCAGAAAACTCGTTTATAGTTAAACTAAAGGCTCGTTTCTAACCTAATGTTCAATAGGATATTCTTTTATAGAATTTGCATTCTAAAGGCTCATATCTAACCTAATGTTTAAAATGCACTTGTTTATGAAATTAATCAAAGGTTTGTGCTAACCTAGTTTATTTGATAAATTGCTTTATCAATATTAGTATATTCATTATACTATATTTTATTTACAAAATCAAGACACATACCCAAACCCTAATTCAAAAGTACATTCCTATATTAGGATAAATATCTAATTCAAAATTTGTAGGATCTGAATCTTTTTTTATTGCTTTTTCAGTTTTAAGATATTCTACTTTCTTAACAATTGCCTTTAATAGTTTATTTTTTTCTTCTGCATTTTGTAACTCATTGTATAAATCAAGTATATTTTCAACTTTTGTAATAATCACTTCTTTTACTTCTTCTTTTTTACTTTCTAATTCAATTTTCTTTTCAAATTCTTCTATATTAAGCTTTATATTCGCAATTGTATCAGATATTACCTGATATCTTTCTAAAAACATTTCTCTCGTATAAGTCCCTCCCTCTAAATAATCATATATATTGGCTAATTTTTTATTTTGAGTTTCCAATTCTCTTTTTAAGTTTATAATACTTTCATCATAACTACTTTTCCTCTTCTTTTCTAATTCTTTTACATATTTATCATAATCTACATGATAATCTTTTAGCCATTCCTTTAATGATGAAATAATTTTCTCTTCCACAATGTTAAATTTTGAACTAACATTGTCACAATTCCTGTTAGAACATATTAGAGTAGGTTCCAACCCCTTTGCTTTATATGGTCGCCTTTGCATTGCTTTTCCACATTTGCTACAGTACACAATTCCCGCTAACGGATTTTGAACAACACAATGACGCACCACTGCTGGTGTATGCTTACTTCTTTTTTCTTGAACAATATTCCATGTTTCCATATCAATTATTGGTTCATGTAGTCCGTCGCAAAGAACATAATTAGAATTTCTTGGTCTTGTATTAATAATTTTTCCATCTTTATACTCTTTTACTATCCTCCTCGCATTCCATCTAATTTTACCTATATAAACTGGATTACTTAATATATCTTTTACTGCTGAAATAGTCCATTCATCAGACTTTCTAGGTTTATATCCTCCAATATTTAATTGCCTTACCACTTCATTAATTGTTATATCATTATAGGCATATAAATTGAATATTTTTTCAACAACCAGTGCTTCATTATTTTTTACTAAAGAAAAACCTTTATCATTTTTTATTTTTATTTTATCATAGCCAAAAGGTGCAATGCTACCAACAAATTTCCCCTCTTTTACAGATGATAATCTACCTCTTTGTAATCTTCTATTTATAGTCTTATATTCTCTTCTAGACATAAATAAGCCAAACTCAAAATATTCTTCATCAAATTCGTTATTTGGATCATAAATTTTAATTGGTGTTATAATTTTAGTATTCGAAAATTTAAAACTTTTTGCCACTCTCCCCTGATCCATTGTATCTCCACGAGCAAGTCTTTCAACTTCTACAACTAAAACTCCTTTCCATCTTCCTGATTCTACATCCTTTAATAACTGTTGTACAACAGGTCTTGCCTCTATGCTTTCTCCACTTACAATTTCCTTGTAGATTTTTCCAATAGAAAATCCATGTTTCTTAGCCAATTCAATTAACATTTTTTCATGTCTAACAAGAGTTTCTCCCTCTCCTCTTTCTTCTGCTTCTAAGTCTGCCCTTGATTTTCTTAAATATAAAGAATATTCTCCATTAATAATATCAACAATTACATCATCAGAATATCCCATATTCCACCATTCTCCTTTTATTTTATAATTAGATATTCTTATTTTTTATATGATTTATAACTAAGCTTACCAACATTTCTTTTGTTGTTTTATTTTCTTGAGTTATATAATCACTATGTATTCTTATTTTCGTTTTATCTTTAATATATTCTTTAACAACATGCATAAAAACACCTCGCATTTAGTATAATAATAAATATATTCAAAAAAATGATATGTATCACTTCATACATATCATTTTTTATCTTATTATTAACTTAATCTTTATTCATGCAATTTGCTATTTGCATATCCTTCATCTATAGACTTATTACAATCTTCTTCTATTTGCTTTGCTATTTCTTCTGCTGTTTTTTCACCATATAGCAATTCTTTGATATCTTTGTAAAATACTTCTCTTACTTTTCTCCATGTAGGTACATTTCCTGTAAAATTCCATCCAGTTTTATTATTATCAATATATTTTTGTTCGTCTTTTAATTTATCTGCATATTTAGTTGCTACTTTATTGCTACATGGAATTGCTCCAGCCGAATATTCTAGCCATTCATCATTTTCATATACAAATTTTATAAATTCCTTTGCGACCTCTAATCTTTTCTCGTCTCCATTATCAAATACTTCAAATCCTGTAAGGAAGTTCGTAGTAAAACCTTTTCCATCTACTGAAGGGAAATTTACATTTCCATAATTAATCTTCGCTTTTTTTATTGATGTATCTAATACAGCATTATTTATATAAATAGCAAGTTGTCCATTTATGAATAAATCATAACAATCATTTATTTCAAGATTTTCTGCATTTTCAGGGAAGTATCCTTTTTGGTTACAATCCATTAACCATTTAACAGCATCAATTCCTTCTTTTGTTGTTAATTTAACTCTTCCATCTTTATCAAAAAATGTACTACCTCTGCTACGAAGAAGGGTTATAATATGTGTGTCTCCCATCTCATTTTTTCCATACATCATCATTGTATGTACATTCTCTGGAAGTTTTTCTTGTAATGTTTTAAGTATTATATCCCAATCCTCCAAAGACCAACTTTGAACAATATCCTCATCTGTTACATATTTTTCAAGACCAGCTTGTTTAAATAAGTCTTTGTTGTAACATAAAGTATTTTGCATTCCTAAAAATGGCATCATATATGTTTTTCCATTTATTTGGCTAATATCCCAATATGATGAACTTATATCATTTTTCATGTCTTGTGAAATTATACTATCTAAAGGAACTACCTTACCTGTATGTATATATGTTGACATATTAAAATATTCTTCATAAAGAATATCTGTTGCTTTTTCTGTATCAAAGCAACCTATTATTTGTTCATCTTCATCTGCTTTTTCAAATTGCACAACATTAACTTTAACATTTTCATCTTCATATTGTTCTTCAAAAGCACTAGCTATTTTTTTCATAAAAGTATATGTATCATTTATCTCTTCATCTTTATAAGATGTCATTTGTAATACTGGTGTTTTTATTGTTATTGATATTTCTGGTTTCTCATTTGCCTCTTCGATTGTTGTATTACTTTTTCTGTTATAAAATAAATAGCCTAATAACAACATAATGATTATCAAAATCCCTAAAATAATAATTGTTGTTTTCTTCATTTCATTTACCACCTTTATATTTTCATTTTTATCTTAAAATCTTATTTAATTCTTCTATTAATTTTGAAAAATCTATCGGCTTTGCTAAATGTCCATTCATTCCTGCTTCTTTTGCTGCTTTTTTATCTTCTTCAAATGCATTTGCCGTCATGGCTAAAATAGGAATATTAGCAATTTTTTTATTTTTAAACTTACGTATCCTTTTTGTTGCTTCATATCCATTCATAACAGGCATTTGTATATCCATTAATACAATATCAAAATATCCTGGCTCAGCATTTTCTAAAATATCACAAGCTTGTTTTCCATTTTCGGCACTTTCAATCAAAAATCCATAATCTTGTAAATATTCTGTCGCAATTTCTCTATTCATCATATTATCTTCTACCAGAAGAATTCTCTTTCCTAGGAAATCAATTTTTTCTTCACTATTTTCTTTGTTTGATTCTATTCCCGAAATTTTTAAAAGTATTCTTTTTAGGTCTGATGGGAATAATGGTTTACTAATAAATTCTGTTACACCTGCTTCTTTTGCTTCTTGTTCGACTTCTCCCCAATCATAAGCAGAAAGCATTATAATTGGTGGTTTCTCTCCTACTATTTTACGAATTCTTCTTGTTGCTTCAATTCCATTCATATCTGGCATTAACCAATCTATAATGTAAATTTGATATTGTTCATTTAATTGCTCCGCTTCTTTCGTACGTGCAACAGCTTCTTTTCCATACATTGTCCATTCTGATTTTAACCCAAGTTGCCTTAGCATGTGTGCGATACTTTGGCAAGAATTCATATCATCATCAACAACTAAAACACGTACATCTTTTAAGTTTTCTATTTCTTTAATTTCTTTGTGTTCTTCCTGTAATCTAAATTCCAATGTTACAATAAATTCTGTTCCTTTTCCCACTTCACTTTGTACTTCTATACTTCCTCCCATCATGTCTACTATGTTTTTAGTAATTGCCATTCCAAGACCTGTACCTTGAATACCGCTTACTGTTGAATTACGTTCTCTTGCAAATGGTTCAAATATTTCTTTCAAAAATTCTTCACTAATTCCAATACCATTATCTTTTATTCTAAATTCATAAACACCATAACCTTTTTTAGATAATGGTTTTTGTGTAATTCTTACAGATATTTTTCCTCCTGGTTCTGTAAATTTTATTGAATTTGATAAAAGATTTATTAATATTTGGTTAATTCTTAATTTATCACAATAAATGTTTTCATCTGCTATATCTACTGTGTCAATAATAAATTCCATTTGTTTTGCGTTTACATCTGCTTGTATAATATTTCTAACAGAATGAAGTATCTCTGCTAAATTTTCTTCTTTTTCTTCTATATTTACTTTTCCAGATTCTATTCTACTCATATCTAATACATCATTTATTAAAGACAATAAATGATTTGAAGATTGAGTTATTTTTTCTAAATAATCTATTACTCGCTCTTTATTGTCTATATGTGTTTTTGCAAGAGATGTATAACCTATAATTGCATTCATTGGTGTACGAATATCATGAGACATATTATTTAAGAAAGTAGTTTTTGCTCTATTGGCTTGCTCTGCTAATGCCAATGCTGACTCCAATTCATCTCTATGCTTTATTTCAAATCTCATTGAACTTCTTTGTGAATGGTTTCTAAATATTAAAACTATAACAATGACCATTGTTATTAATACTGCCATTATCAATATAGTTAACATTTGCAACAATTCTTTACTTTGATCTTGGTATGTAGAAAGTGGTACAGACATGATACAATACCAATCTAAATCTTTCATCGGTGTACATACCATTATACGATTTTGACCTTCTAAGATATATTCTAAAGAAAAACTTTCTCCCGCTTCAATCTTTTTACGAACATCCTCTACTGTTAAATCATTCATAATCCCTTCTTTACCAAGTACTGTATAAAAGTCTTCTCTTTCAAATACATTATCATCATTGTATATAGATACCAAATAATATCCGTCTTTATCTATAACACTACTATATCCTTTTCCTCCATAGCTTTCAATTTTAAGTTCATCTTTTAAACTTCCAATCTCATAATAGCCTACTGCATATATAAATCGATTTCCATCTATTGTAAAAGGTTCTATTTTTGTTCCTATAAGTAGTGTTGCTTTATGCATATCAGTTGCTGAATTTATATTATCATCTCTTCTATATACAAACTTATCTTTTGATGAATTTTTACATAATTCTAATAATTCTTTATCATCTTTCACAGAATATGCACTGCTAAAAGCTTTTCCTTCTTCTGTTACTAAAACAATTTCAATATTATCCTCAGATTCTGATTTTATATTTAATTGCTGTAACATTTCTGATGTTGTTTTAAATTTACTTTGTTTAATTTCTTTAGAAATTCCTTGAATAGCAGACCACCTATGCTCTAAACCAGAAACAATTGATTGCTCATCATGTTTCGAAATTTCTTGCATGTTACGAAGCGCTGTTTGAACAATTCTATCAGTAAGAAGTGACGAAAATAATTGGTATGAGTAATAAATAGCTATTATGGTAATTATTATCACAATAATAATTACTAAATTGCTCCTTTTAATTTTTTTAGCTTCTTCTTTTATATTTTTATCTAGTCTCATTCTTACCTTTTCTTTACTATTTGTATTCAAGCTTTAACTCTCCTCTCTCATTTTTTCTTTTGATGTATTTGCTATGATATCATCTTTTGCATCATCAAAACATTCCAATATTTTTGGAGAAAAAATTCCACATTCCCCATCATTTATCATACGATATGTTTCTTGTATTGTAAAAGAAGCTTTATATACCCTTTTACTTACAAGAGCATCATAAACATCAACTATTGACACAATCTGCGCCCATACTGGAATAGAATCACCTACTAAACCGTCTGGATATCCTCTACCATCATATCTTTCATGATGATAACGACAAATATCATAACAGTATCCATAAAATTCATTCTCGCCTTGTTTGAATTTCTCTAACATTTGGCATCCATAAATAGTGTGCTTTTTCATTTCTTCATATTCTTCATCTGTTAATCTTCCTTGTTTTAAAAGTATGTTATCTGGTATTGCTATTTTTCCAATATCATGGAGTGCAGATGCATTAACTATTAGTTGAATCTGCTCATCTGAAAATTGTCCTTCTCCATATAATGCTCTCCAATGTCTTAGCATAATTTCTGTGAGTTTTTTCACTCTTTGAATATGTTCTCCCGATTCTAAGCTTCTAAACTCCACAACTGAGCTTAACGCATTAATTAAAAATACATTACTATTTTCTATTTGTTTTTTGCTTTCAAGTAATTCTTGGCTTCTAATTTCTAATTCTTTTTCAATAGAAATTCTGTGTTTATATAGTTCAATAATATTTTTTGCCCTACGTGTTACTACTGCAGGCTCAAATGGTTTATATATAATATCCGCTGCACCAAGTTCATATGCTTTTACATCTGTTTCAACTGTTGCTTCTCCTGTTATCATAATAACTGGTATTATATTGATCATATTGTTAAGCGACATATAGTGCATTACTTCCAAACCATCCTTTTTTGGCATTACTAAGTCCAAAAATATTAAAGCTATCTCTTCATGATTTTCTTTTAATATTTCAATTGCTTCTTCTCCATCTTTTGCTTCTAATAATTTATATTCTCCGTCTTCAAATATGTCTTTTAATAATTCTCTGTTTATCATAACATCATCTACAATTAATATAGTGTCTCTTTCATCCATAAAAAAGTTCCTTTCATCACTACTTTTATACTTATTGTTAAATTAATTTTTACAAAATTTTATTGATTTCATCAATTACTTTCTTGTATTTTTCTTCTACTTTGTTAAAAGTTAATTTTGCACTTTCAATATCTTTTGCTCTTAATTCTTCTGTAATTTGTTCTACAACTTCACTAAGTTCTGTAAATGCCATATTTTGGCAAACTCCTTTTAATGTATGCGCTCCTCTAAATGCCATTTCACAATCTTCTGAATTCATGCCTTCTTCTAAGCTTTTGTATGATTCATCCATTAAAAAAAATTTAAGATATTTTTCTATTCTTTCATCATTTTGCATTCTTGAAAGAGCTACTTCATAATTTCCATTTATTTTTTTATAAAATTCTTGTATCATTTACTTTTCATCCTTTCTATTTTCTACTATTAAATTATAATAAGTATAAAAAAAAGTCAATAATATTTAAATGTTTTATTTTAGATATTTTTAAATTTTTATATTATATCTACAACATTCTTTGTTTTTATTATCTTCGCCTATATAGTCATCATGATTTATATTTGTGATTTATAGAATTCACCAAATGAAGCCATGGTATCTAACATTTTGCTCAATTCTAATCCTAAATTAGTCATTCCATATTCTACTTTCGGTGGATTGGTTTTATAATCTTTTCTATAAATAATACCATCTTTTTCGAGTTGTCTTAAGTTGTCAGTTAGTACTTTTTGTGATATTCCTTTTAAAGATTTTAATAGTTCATTAAATCTCCAACTTCTACTCATTAAATTTCTAATTATTAATAATTTCCATTTATTTCCTATCAAGTTAACTGTAGTAGCAACCGGACATTCTGGTAATTCATTTTTACTTTTCATCTTATCCCTCCTATAAATTTATTTGTATTATACCATGTATTATATAAAATTTGTATACAGTTACTTTAAAGTGCGTACTTGTTTTTTACATTGTGTTCTGATATAAATTTATTATAATATGTTTAAGGAGGGATATTATAATGTCAAATTATATGAAAGTGAGTTCAGAAAATTCTCCAAGAGTAGAGTTACATGATAAATTAGGTTTAACAGGTGCAGAAATTAGCTGTAACAATCTTCCTGCTGGAGGTTCAGTACCTTTTATACATTCTCACAAACAAAATGAAGAAATTTATTATATAGTTTCTGGCTCTGGTAAAGCAATTATCGATAATGAAGAAGTTAATCTTGCTACTGGAGATTGGATAAAAGTATCTCCAAAAGCAGAACGTCAACTTTTTGCTTCTGAAAATAACTCTATTTCTTACATTTGCATTCAAGTAAAAGAAAACTCTCTTGAAGAATATACAGCAGATGATGCAATTATAAAATAAATGAAAAAAGTTCATTTAAGTGTATATTAATTCACTAAATGAACTTTTTTATTTTTATTTATTATTATTCTCTTTGAAATATCTTTGATACATTTCATCCATACTAGAAATATATTGAATATCTTGTTTAACTCTGAATTTTTCATATTCTGTATTGGCTTTTTCAACAGCTTGATCGTGGAATATTTTTCCTGCATTTCGAAGTATTTCTTTTTTTCTAAATTTCAAAAGGTTATCCGTCTCATCAATCCAATTTTTCATTGTCATTATATGATTTTCTTCTGCCATTGCTTCTGCATAATCTAGAAAAAAAGTAGTAAGATTATTTAATTTTTTCATTTCTTCTTCATTTAAATAATTTTTAGCAATACTTACATCATATTTATACTGCTGCTGTATATCCTGTTATCGCATAATGTAATTTATTTTGAACAATTTTGAAAAATAAATATGCTTCTTCAGATTCCTTATCATAGTCAATAGATGTTGCTATAAATAAGTCTGTTATTTTTTGATAAGCCATTCTTTCACTTGCACGAATTGCTTTTATTCTTACCAATAAATCCTCAAAATATTGCTTATTTACTCTACCTCCTTTTAAAAATCTTTCATCATCTAAAGCAAATCCTTTTATCATATATTCTTTTATTATTTTATTTGCCCATTGTCTAAATTTAACTGCTTTTTTCGAATTTACTCTATATCCAATAGATATAATCATATCTAAATTATAGTATTTTGCCTTATATGTATGTCCGTTTTTTCCAATAGTCTCCAAAATGGAGAATGTTGAATTTTCTTCCAATTCTTCTTGTTCATATATATTAGCTATATGTTTATAAATCGCTTTATCATTAACATCAAATAACGATGCAATTGCCTGAACATTTAGTCAAACATCTGTTTATTTGTCAATTGTATTTTAACACATTTTTACTCTTCAAAATTATTGGTCGTGTAAAATTTAATATTTCGCAACATTTAAAATTGTATCCAACTATTTCCAACATCATAGTTCTCATTCTTCTGTACCTATATCATTTAAAATTGCTTTTGATTTCTGGTCTGGCATTGCAAACTTTTGCGATAAATATCTAAGAGATGCAGCCAGTTCTCCATCTGGTCCACCATATTGCGATATAATAAATTTAGCAAGTTTTGGATTTGGACATTTTATATTTATTGGATATTCAAGTATTTTATTATAAGTCCACATTAAAATCACTCCTTTCCCAAGGCCACCCTACGTTCATCTTAGAAGAATCATAACCCAATTTTTACTTTTTTTAATAGTTTATTTTAATTATAATTGCCATCATATAACAAATAATTTACTATTTCATTAAACTAAATTTATAATGAATAGATATATCATTGTCATATATAACTATTTTATCTATTAACTTAAATACCAAACTTTTATTATTTTCATTTATTTCATTAAAAGCTAAAATATCTTTCACTATATTTTTTATTTTCTCGCTCTTTATATCTATTATACTTTTTTCAATTTCTTGCTTTTTCTCTAATGTTTCTAATTTTTGAATACATTCCTTCTTATGACATTCATATTTCTTTATAAGATCTGTAAACATGTCTAAAGATATCGTTCCTGATAATTTATCTTCATACAGATTACTTATTATTTTGCATAAATCTTCTTTTTTCTTTTTCCAATATATAATATTTTTTTTATAATCTTCTTTTACATTTTTACTCATTTTGCTATAATCCAAATCATTCATATTAAGGTATTTAGTTATATTATTTCTTATAGATTCTGCTACTTTGCTAATTAATTCATCTTCCTTTATATGAACATTTTTGCAATACTTTTTACCGTATTTTTTATAGCTTGAACATATACATCTAGAAACTTCGCTATGATTTAGATTATATGTAATTCTGCTACCACAACTGCAAAATACTAATCCTGCTAGTAAATGCTTCTTCCTATTTGAATAATTCCATTCATTCGTTTGCTTATCTAACATTTCTTTTACTGTTTCAAATGTAGAACGGTCAATAATAGCAGGGTGATGATTTAAAATCACAATTTGTTCTTTATCTGGAACTTTTACTACCCTTTTTACTTTATAATTTACCTTTGTATATTTTAATTGAACCAAGTCTCCTGTATAAATTCTATCTCTTAAAATTTTATTAATAACCGTACTATTCCACTTATATGTATTATTTCGGTTAGGGTTATAATAATTCGTATTTTCACTTTTATACTTTAAAGGTGTAATAATATTTGAAGCATTTAGGTAATCTGATATTTGCTTTTTGCTTTTTCCATATTTATATAAATGGAAAATCTTCCTTACAACATCTGCTACATTTTCGTCAATCAAAATTTTATTTTTATCTTTTTCATCTTTTTTATATCCATATGGTAAAAACGATTTTATACATTCTCCTTCTATTGCTTTTGTAAGTATTGCTGTTCTTACTTTATTTGATATATCTTTTGCATACATATCATTTATAACAGATTTAAAAGGTGTCATATCATTATTAGAATTCTTCTTATCAAATGTGTCAATATTGTCATTTACCGCAATATATCTTATATTTTTAGATGGAAAATACTTTTCTAAGTAGTTCCCTGTTTCTATGTAATCTCTTCCAAGCCTTGACAAATCTTTTGTAATTACCAAATTAACCTTATTATTTTCAATATCTTCTATCATTCTTTGAAAATCAGGTCTGTTAAAGTTTGTACCAGTATAACCATCGTCTTTATAAATATCTACTAAAATCCAACCTTTATTTTGAACTATTTTCTTTAAAAAATTTATTTGATTTTCTATACTTTCAGATTGTCCTTTATATTTATCTTCCTTTTCATCTACTCTTGATAATCTTACATAAATTGCTACTTTCCATATAACTTCTTCTAAATCCAAATAGTTATCAAATACCTCATTCATTTCTTGCCTCCTTTTCTTTATTATCTTTGAAATAGAAAATATAACTATTTTCATCCACCCATTCCTGGATTAAATCAAGCAAATTTTTCCCATTTTTCGAATAATTTTCTTTAACATTTTGCACTATTTTTATATTTTCCTCCTTTATATCTCTTGCAGTGTTTTTATTAACCCCTGCTATAAGTGAAATGTTTTACCATCTTTATACAGTATATTTTTTTCTTTCAGTCTTATTCTTATAAATTTACACTTTCTATTATTTGCTCAATTAATTTTGACTTACCCTCTCATATTTCAAGATTTATTAAATCCACAAAAAAATAACAGGTATATTTCCTGTTATTTTTTTAAAATTATTAGTATTTTATTTTTGTTTTCTTAATAGTATTATAATATAATAAATTTTTAATTATTTAAATTATAAGTTTCTTCATATATACTATCTAATAAATAACTTTTATTGTAACTTTCTTCAAAATCATAATCTTCTTCTATAATTTGATAGTTTTGTGAAGTTAATATATTGCCATTTAAATTGCATAAACTATATTCTTTTCCGCTTTCTTTATTATTTGCACATATTAATAGACCCTTTGTTAAATAATTAGCACCTATGAAGTCAAATTCTGGTGTTTTTTCTTCCAAATTATTATTCATGTATACCATTTTATTGTTTTCCTTTTTTACAATATATCCATTCTCTGTAGCATTAATTTCTTTAGCCTTTACCAAAACATTTCCATTTACATTGATTATCATTTCTTTTATATTAGATATATCATTATAGTCTCTCACAATAATTTTATCATCTATTGTATCTAATACTTCATAATTTCCTCTTAATGTTTTAGCTTGTAGATTAGACCTCATATAGTAGCCCTGTAACTTTTCTTCTAAGTTATAATACGGTATATCTCCATTGGTATATGTTTCTATAGCTCCCAAGTCTCCATATCGATCAATTATTAAACCATTATTTTCATAAGTATTAATAATTTCATTATTTCTTTTCACTTTAATATTATATTTATATTGATTTTCATATTCATCATATTCTGTGATTTCTTCGATTTCCAATTCATATCCATTTTCTAATTGATACTCAAAAATATAATTAAAGTAATCATTCCTATAAACATTGCTAGGCAGTATTACATTTTTATCATAATTTTCAAAAATTTCTTCTGCATACTCCTCTTTTAAATAATTATTATTTAATAATATTTGGGCTGAACCCATTATAGCGTTTTCCTTACTTATCGCATCTTGCATCCCTGTTGTTGATATCTCCACCATCATACCTGTAAAAAATGGTATTGGTGCTTCTTCATTCATTGCTAGAACTTTCCCACTTATGGATAAAATATAGTAAGTTTCATCTTTTTTAGCGATAAAATATTTTGATTTCCAAATACTAGACCCACTGCTGTATCCATTACTACCAATGTAATCATACTCACAAGGAATAATCTCCTCTCCTTCTTGGTTAATACACCCCCATTTATTATTTTTACATACTCTTATTAATGGTTTTTCTATATTTTCATTTTCTAATCCTACTTCTATCTGATTAATAAATTCAACTGATTTTTTATCTGTAGCATATAAATCTTTTAACATAATTATATATCTTCCACCAACATATATTATTGCTACCCCTAATATTATAAAAGATATTATATTGATTATTTTTTGAATTTTGCTTTCTTCTGTTGTTTCCTTATTATATATAAATTGCATAATAAATGATATTACAAACCATATCAAATCATTATATTTATTAATAAAAAACATTCCAATACACATTATTATCCCTAATACATATAATAACATGCTTTTCTTTCTTCTTTTATGTATGATTTCAATTATAAAATTAATTAATAAGATTATTGCTGGTATAATACACCATGCTTTTGAAAGAATATCATCATCAGAAAATATTTCTATTTTCCAAAGTGTTAATGTATTAATAATATAAAATATTGTCGGTACACTATACCAAATCATTACTTTTTTATCTTTTCTATTCTGAATAATAGCAACCAAATTCACAATAATCAATATTATAAATAATATTTTAAAAGAAAATATTAATGCTTGATTTTGTTCATAAACTGAAAATACTGAATGTTCTATTTTTACGCCAAATTGGTACTCATTTCCCCAAAACTGTAAAGACCAAAATATAATAAACACTAAAATATTACATATACTTAATATTCTATTACTGGTTTTTTGCTTCATTTTCTTCCCCCTTTATACTTTAAAACTTGTTTTTAGTATAGCATAAATATATAGTTAGTACAACCTAAAAAATAATACCTAAATTTTACGACGATAAGAAATATTTTCTAAAATGAACGAAGGCCATGGTTCCTCTAACCATCTCCACTTATTACATGGATAATATATACTCAATGGTCCAAATACCTTTTGATATTTATTTTTTACATCTTCTAATTGATTGCAATATTCTCTATGCAAACACAATGCTTTTCTGTCATTTGGATGTGTGTCTAAATATTCTGCTAATTCTATAATTGCAAAATTTAAACTTTTAATTTCTTTCATCATTTTTTCACGAATTTCATTTCTGTTTTGTAAACACTCATTTGTATTATTCTCACAATTACAATTTAAATCATCAGCCATATTTGAAATTGTATTATAACCAAATGCTGCATTTATTCCTTGTGGTCTATATTGACAGTCATTATCATTTTCATAACACAATTGTCTGTTTTCACTCTCATTTTCCATTAGCCATTACACCCCTCTCCAATTTCGTTTCTTGATCTAAGATAATTTATTTCTTGCATACTTTGACCTGGACTATAAGGACTTACAAGCTCTGGAAAAATTGTACCCATTTTTAGTCCACACAATGGTGTAAAAGTTTTATCCATATATTGGATTGGCACATAACTTTGTGCTAACATTGGATTTTCTGGAAATACATTCATTCCCTCATCAAAGCCACATGAACAACTTGATGTATTATCATATCCGCCATTACAACCGCAACAAGTTGGCATATCACTATATTCAGCTGTTGTTCCAATTCCATTACATGCTGTTTCAATTACTTGATTATTACAATTATCGTTGCAACAACAACATTTTCTATATCTATTATACATATTACTTTCTTCCTCCTTACTCACATGTTATATTACATAATATGACAAAAAAAATAAAAGTGTGATTATTTTTATATTTTATATCTTAATCACACTTTCATTTTTTAAATTTTTAATATTCCACCAATCGTCTTGTTCATTGGATGTTCATCTTTTCCTGATAAAATTGATGCTCCTCCTGCAATTGCAATCAAATCACCTTTCTTGATTGCTCCTACACCTTCTACAAATTTAACACCATCATATATCATCTCATTAATATCTTCTCTTGCTTCAACATATATTGGTATTACTCCAAAGATTAATGCTAATTGCTTACATAGGATTTTATTTCCGGTTATAGCATAAATTGGACATTTAGGCAAAAATCCTGCTATTGTTTTGACAGTTCTTCCTGTATTTGTATACGCAAATATAGCTTTTGCATCTAAAGTCATTGCAGTCATACATGTAGAATGATTTAAATCATATTCATAATCATTACTAAATAATTTATATTCTCTATCTTTAAATCTTTTCCAATAGTTAATAGATTCTTCTATTTTTTTAGCAATTCTGTCCATTGTTTTTACACATTCAACAGGATATTTTCCTGCAGCAGTTTCTCCTGAAAGCATTATTGCACTAGTTTGATCATATATAGCATTTGCAACATCACTTACCTCTGCTCTTGTTGGTCTTGGTTTAGATACCATTGATTCTAGCATTTGAGTTGCTGTTATTACTGGTTTACCAGCATTACAACATTTTTGAATAAATTCTTTTTGACGAATTGGAACCTCTTCCATAGGAATTTCAACTCCTAAATCACCTCTAGCAACCATAATTCCGTCTGCTACTTTTAATATCTCATCAAAATTATCTATACCTTCTCTATTCTCTATTTTGGCAATTACTCTTATATGACCACCATTATTTTCATCTAAAACCTTTTTTATATTTATTACATCTTCTGCTTTCCTTACAAATGATGCAGCTATATAATCAAATTCTTTCTCTATACCAAATTTAATATCTGATATATCTTTTTCAGTCAT
>CANQHH010000007.1 GCA_947623615.1 uncultured Clostridia bacterium
ACTTGCTTTTTTCTTTTTCATCTTCACACTCCTTAAAAGGGACAGACCCCTTTTCCTTTTTTTTAGGATTTGGGGACGTCTCCCCATTATTTTATCCCTTATTAAATTATTTTAATTACATCAATTTTATTACTAAATTTTGTTTTATTTACACATAACAAGATGGGGCCTAGAATATGACCCCTCATCTTTGGCTAATACCACCTTTTGTTTATTTCATGGCTATTTCTTACACTATTAATTTTATCTTGGCAAATGTTTTTTCAATTTTTCATTTCATCCAAATTTTTAAATTCATATCCCTGTTTTTTTATTTCTTTAATACATTCATCTAAAATGTTACTATTATCTTTTGATGTACCATGTAATAACATTATCTCTCCATTATGAAGATTGTCTAAAACTTTTTTCTTTCCATATTCTTCCCTTCCTTGTTTGTTCTCATCCCAATCATCATAAGCAAATGACCACATAACCGTTTTGTATCCCAAAGTATTTGTATAAGCAATTGTTCTTTCACTATATTCTCCTTTTGGTGGTCTTATATATTTCATTTCATATCCAAACTTTTCATAAACCGCTGTATGCAGATCCATTACTTCTTTTTTTATGGTTTCATTATCTATTTCTGGCATACTTTTATGATTAACAGTATGGTTTCCTATTGTATGCCCTTCATCAATCATTCTTTTAACCAGCTCTGGCTGAGTATTTATATAATGTGCTGTTAAGAAAAATGTAGCAGGTACTTCATTTTGCTTTAAAACCTCTAATATCTTTTCCGTATATCCTGCTTCGTACCCACTATCAAATGTTAAACTAATATATTTTTTATCATTACTTCCCATATATATTCCTTCATATTTTTCAATAATATTTTTTCCTTCTTTTCCCACATCAGGTTGCTCGTGTTTATCATTTCTCTTTATTCCCCATTCCATTTTTTTGTTACTCAAAGTCACGTTTCCATTGGTTGTAATAACATCATTTTGATTTTTCGATTGAATTGCTGAGAATGTAAAAACAAACATCAACACAGCAATTAAAACCATGCTAGAAAGGTTTATTTTTTTACTCATTTTGTTATTTCCTCCTTTTAGTTTAAAAGCAATAATATTCGACAACATTCTTATTTTTCTTCTAAAAAAACATATTGACAATCCAAAATTTTTGAATTATATTATAGTAGTAATTGGAAAATTTAGGTAATTATTTCGTATTTTGCCGAATTATATTTCGTTCTAATTAATTACTTTAATATATTATATTAAACAGGAGATAGATATATGCTAAATTTTGTTTTATGTGATGATAATCAAAATGCTGTTAATAAGTTATCCAAACTATTGAATGCCATTATTATTCAAAACAGATTAGATGGACAATTAGTATTTTCTTCTAATGAGCCCTCCAATCTATTAGATTATGTCAAAAGTCACCCAGTTAATGTTGTTATTCTAGATATTGATTTTAAAGATGACACTTCTGGACTGCAACTAGCTGAACATATCAGAAAACTAGATAAAAATATTTATATCATTTTTATTACTGGTCACTTAGAATATGGTTTAATGGCTTATAAATATAAAACTTTTGACTATATCCCCAAACCGGTAACAATGGAAAGATTAGAATGTACAATACTTAGACTCTTTGATGATGCTTATGAAGATAGCCCAAAATATATAAGGCTTGATAATAACAAAACTATAATTCCAGAAAATTCTATAAGATATATAGAAAAAGATGGCATGAAATTAGTTTTTAATACTGATACTAGAACATACAAAGTTTATAATTCTCTTAATAAAGTTAAAAATATTCTGCCGAAGCAATTTGTGAGATGTCACAAATCATATATTGTAAACTTAGATAAAATATATAATGTTGATACACTAAATAATGTAATAATCTTTGATAACAATGAAAAATGTTATATAGGTCCTAAATACAAAAATTATTTTATGGAGGTGTTAAAAAATGGAAATTATGCAGACGATATGGTCGTCGATTACGACACCCAATGAAGGGTTAATAAAATTAATATCAATTCCTTTTGGTATTCTTGATATTTTTATTGGTATGTTATTTTTTACTACTGTTTTAAATATAGAAGCCAGTAAAAAGCGTAAACTTATTTATATTTGCACTTTTTCTGCTATTTCTATAACCACCACATTCTGTGTTCCAACATCATACACGGTTTTCTTTAATATGTTAGCTTGGCCTATTTTAGTATATTTTATATTACAAACATCTATACTAAAAAGCATATTGTCAGAAATAGTTGTATATGCAATAACTGCTGTTTTAGAATTTTTAAGTGCAAATGTATGTTTATTATTTTTTAATATAACCACAGAACAAATTATGTTAGTTCCATTATATAGAATATGTGTTATTTGCAGTATTTATCTTATAATGTTCTTGCTTACTTTAGCAATTAAATATTTTAAAATTAATATTCAAATATTTGATAATATGCATAAGAAAACCAAAATTCTACTTATTGCTAACTCAATATTAATGGTTGTAATTATAGCAATGCAATTCATTCTTGTAAGATATTATAGTGATACAATGCCATTGTATATAACTTTTATTAATATTTTAGGTTTGATTGCTTATTTCTCAGTTAGTATTTATAGCATAATAAATTCTTCAAAACTTGAAATTGCATCAAGAGATTTAGAAGGTGCAAACCTTACTATTCACTCATTGCGTGTTTTACATGATACTGTCAGAACATTTAAACATGATTTTGATAATATAGTAAATAGTATTGGTGGATATATAAATAATAATGACATGGATGGACTTACTAAATATTATGACCAATTATTATTAGATTGTAACAAAACTAATAATCTTTATACTCTAAGTCCTGATGTAATTAATCATCCTGCAATTTACAATATTCTAGCTACAAAATACTATATAGCTGATGAATTAAATATTCAAATTAACTTAGACATATTTTTAGATTTAAACGAAATTGAAGAACATATGAAAATATATGAATTTACTAGAATTCTCGGAATATTACTAGATAATGCAATTGAAGCATCTAAGGAATGTGAAGATAAAATAATAAATGTTACATTTAGAAAAGAAGAAAACAAACATAGAATAATTGTAATTATAGAAAATACATATCTTAATAAAGATATAGACATAGACCAAATCTTCGAGAAAGGTTACACGAGTAAACCAGATAATTCAGGATTAGGATTATGGAAAGTAAGGCAAATATTAAAGAAAAATAATAACCTAAATTTATTTACATCTAAAACGCCAGAATATTTTAAACAACAATTTGAAATATATTATTAAAACAACCAAAAAAACGATTTCATTACAGAAATCGATTTTTTGGTTTGTCGTTTTTATTATTTTATGTAAAGAATAGTTGTTATCCTATTATATGATTAATCCTTTTTTATCAATGATGCTGGCATTTTTGGTTGATGGAACATTCCCATTACTATACAAGTTGTATTTGTTGCCTTTGCATATCTTTCTGCTATTTTAGATAATAATTTTAACATAAAAATTCCTCCCTATCAATATATTATAATATGCATTGCCGGCTAATGCTTATTATTCTAATCTATCATTTCTAACTGTTCGTTATATACTTCATATCCATATCTATTATTTGTAAGTTTATATGCAATTCTACTTATTAATAATGTTTGTAATATTGTACCTATAATTAATATATTTGATATTACTGAATCTTGAACTATCAGTGCTACTCCTAATGTCAAAACCAAAGTTATATATGACATTATCTTCTTGCTTTTTCTTTCCTTTTTACTAATTATTGGAACATTTTCCGTATCTGCTGGTGCATATAAACTAACCATGATTATTCCAAGTATTAAGGCTCCTGCAATAAGACAATATTTTTGAATACTATCTAAAACAAGATATTTGCTCAAATATATAGTTCCATAATAAAACAGGCTTGTCCCTAATATACATCCCAAATGACTTTTCAAATGAAATCCACCTGATGCTGTTCTATATGGCATTATCGCTATATATGCAAATACTGTATACCAACCTATACCTAATATAAAACTTAAAGCAATCAAAATAAATATCTTTGGTATTTCACCTACTATAAGCTGTATTCCATATAATATTATTTCAGCTTTTTCATCATCTACTTCAGGCATTTTAGATTGAATTTTTTTAACTAAGTATGTACAAATTTTATCTATCATTTGCTCACCTCATTTACTTCACATATATGATATAATTTTTTGTACAACTTTTTTTATTTATTATATGAAAACGCAAAAATCTTATACGAAAATGGTATTTCTCCATTTTCATATAAGATTTTCGTGTTTCGTAAAATTTACATAATATTTCAAGCATTTCTAGTGTTTACATAATACCTTCTAATATTTTCCAACTTCCAATTTTTTCAGGAATAGCCTCAAATATCATTTCCTTTTTAGTTATTGGATGAATAATCTTCAAACTATATGCCCATAGTGCAATTTGTTTTCCATGTCCTCTTCCTCCGTATTTTTGATCACCATAAATACTATGATTTCTACTAGATAATTGCACTCTTATTTGATGATGCCTTCCTGTATCAAGCAATATTTCTAAAACAGATAAATTCAAATCTTTATCATATTTTAAAACTTTATACTCTAATTTTGCATATTTAGAATTTTTGGTATTTTCATTTACCACTCTGCTCATATTTGATTTTTGATTTTTTACCAAATAATCTTCTAGAATTCCATTATCTGCTTCCATTTTGCCATTAACAATAGCTAAATATCTTTTTTCAAATTGTTTAGTCCTTATCTGATCACTAAGTCTCCCAGCTGCTTTTGAAGTTTTAGCAAATACCATAACTCCACCAACTGGTCTATCTAATCTATGCACTAATCCTAAATATACATTTCCATTTTTACCATATTTTTCCTTTAAATATTGTTTTATTATTGTAAGCATATCTATATCGCCTGTTTTATCACCTTGGGACGGTATATTAACAGGCTTCTGTACAACGATTATATGATTATCTTCGTAAATTACTTTTAAATCTGCCATAAATCAACACTCCCATCTAGCATAGATACCACAAGGAAGTATTAAATCAGAGCCTGACATTGGTAACCCAATTTCACCAGAAGATATTTTACCCTTATATGCTTTTCCTATATTTATTTTTAATATATTTTCTAAAACAACACTTGAAATTCCTGTTGTATAGGAGTTTACTAGAAAGAATAATGGTTTATCACTTAAAACCTTGCTACATAACTCAATAAGTTCTGATATATTATCTTCAAATTTCCATACTTCTCCATTTGTTCCTCTTCCATAAGAAGGTGGATCCATAATTATAGCATCATATTTATTCCCTCTTCTAATTTCTCTATTCACAAACTTAAATACATCATCTACAATAAATCTTATTGGTCTATCTTTTAACCCTGATGACTCAACATTTTCTTTTGCCCATGATGTCATACCTTTTGAACTATCTACATGACATACAGATGCCCCTGCATAACTGCAAGCTACAGTTGCTCCTCCAGTATATGCAAATAAATTCAACACACTTATATTTCTTTTTTCCTTTTTTATTTTAGAAATCATCCAATCCCAATTAACTGCCTGCTCTGGAAATAGACCTGTATGCTTAAATCCCATTGGTTTAATATTAAATGTTAAGTCTTTATATTTAACCTGCCAACTTTCTGGCATTTTCTTATTATAATCCCAATGACCGCCACCAGATGAACTTCTGATATATCTTGCATTAATACTTTTCCACTTATTTGGAAACTGCTTATCTTTCCAAATAATTTGCGGATC
Source organism: uncultured Clostridia bacterium (assembly GCA_947623615.1). Lineage (GTDB taxonomy): Bacteria > Bacillota > Clostridia > TANB77 > CAG-508 > CALXVA01. Next base: position 5,854 of record CANQHH010000007.1, read on the forward strand.
TGGTCTTGCAAGAATAATATCTTTCCATCTTTCTAGTTTTTCTCCATTTGCCATATCTAATATTTCATAATCTTTCCAATTTGTTGCTATATCCATTTTTTCCCCTTTTTATATACTATTTAATACATCTACAAAACTTGTTATAAGTATAAAATCAAAAAACATCAATATAACTGTAATTGATAAAATACTTACTATAATAATATGCTTTGATATTACATTTTTTAATGTATTATATATTCCTTTTTTTCTTTTTTTATTATTTTGTGCATGTCCATAATTCACATCTAAAATTATATCTTTTGTATACTCCATAAAACCACCCCTAAATTTTTTATATTACAAATATATTCATTTAAGAATTGTTTTATTCCATGTTTCGTATACAATATTTCTACATATCATTTAGCTTTTCTTTTATTTTTTTAGCCAATTCCTCATTAATTCCTTTTATCTCTGATATTTCTTCAATACTCGCTTTTGCTATTTGCTCTACACTTCCAAATTTTTTCAATAATTCGTTTTTCTTAACACTACCTATTCCATTTATTTCATCTAAAACAGATTTTGTAATAGATTTATCTCTTAATTTTTTATGATAGCCAATTGCAACATCGTGTACAGTATCTTGAAATCTGGTAATTAGATTCATCATATCTTCAGAAAGCGGTAACTCTTCCCTTTGGTCATTAATTAAAGCTCTAGTTGTATGTTTGTTATCTTTTACCATTCCAAAAATTTGTATATTAAGTATTTCGTTAGTATTTATACTTTCATCTTCTTGTAGTAACTCATTCTTTACGTCTTGTATTGCTTCTTGGGCTGCTCGTATTTGAGTAATTCCACCATCTACAAATATTACGTCTGGTAACTTACCAAATCCTGTAGAGCCATCTTTGTTCAATACATCTATAGAATGCCTTAATCTTCTTGTTATTACTTCTTTCATACATCTTGGATCATCTTGGCTTAGTACTGTTTTTATTTTAAATTTTCTTGATAAATTCTTTTTTATAACTCCATCTTGCATCACACACATACCTGCAACAATGAATTGTCCTGAAATATTTGAAATATCATAGCACTCTATTTTCCTAGGTAAATTATCAATTCCTAATATTTCTTTTAGTTGAAATACTACAGCATTTTTATCTTTTTCTTTATTATCTAAGGTGATTTTAGCATTATTTTCCGCCATTTCTACTAATCTAAGTTTCTCACCTTTTTTTGGAGTCTTTATTTCAACTTTTCTTTCCGCGATACTTGTAAGACATTTTTCAATTAACTCTTTATCTTCAATTTCTTCTTTTATCATAATTTTATTAGGTTGCATTGGTCTATCCATATAGTACTGTTTGATAAAATTTGATAAAATTTCACTATCTGATTCATCATTTAAATTATTCAAAAAATAGTGTTCTCTGCCTATCATCTTACTTTTTCTAACAAAAAAAATCTCTATACATACCTGTTTATCATTTCTTGCTATACCAACAACATCAATATCATTTTCTGATATGTTAGAAACTTTTTGTTTTTCTGTTATTCTTTCAATTGCTATTTTTTTATCTCTTAGATATGCAGCTTTTTCATATTGCATATTCTCTGCTGCTTTTTGTATATCTTTTACCAATTGTTTTAAAACCTTGTCTGTTTTTCCTTCTAACAAATCAATTACTTCATTTATTTGCTCTCTATATTCCTCTTTTGAAACATAGCCCATGCATGGTCCCATACATTTTTTAATATGATAATTCAAACATGGTCTATCTTTATATTTAAAATTTCTACACTGCCTTATTTTAAATTTTGTTTTTATGAAATCTATCATTTCTTTGGCTGAACCTGCTGACGCATAAGGTCCAAAATATTTTGCTCCATCATTTAATATTCTTCTTGTTATATATATATCTGGATAATCAGCTTTTACATTTACTTTAATATATGGATATGTTTTCCCGTCTTTTAATAAAACATTAAATTTAGGCATATTTTTCTTAATTAAATTACATTCTAGTATAAGTGCCTCTGCTTCATTATCTGTTACAATATATTCAAAATGGTCTATTAGTGACACCATATTTTCTATTCTCTTTGTTTTATTAGTTTTTCTAAAATACTGCCTAACTCTATTTTTTAAAGATATTGCTTTACCAACATAAATAATTTTATCATCTTTATCATGCATTATATATACTCCAGGCTTTCCTGGCAGTTTTTTTAACTGTTCTTCAATATCAAACATAATTTATCCCCATATCTCTATTTTTCATGTAATATTATACAAGCTTTTACATTTTTTTTCAAGACATGGGGGTTTTCTCTAATTTTTTAGTTTTGTTTCACTAAACCAATTTGACACTTTTTTTATTTTATAGTAATATATTTACAATATATTAAGGAGGTATTGTTATGTGTGGAATAGTAGGTTATATTGGTAGCAAAAAAGCTACACCTTTTTTGTTAGAAGGGTTAACATGTCTTGAATACAGAGGATATGATTCTGCTGGAATTGCTACTATAGAAGATAATAAAATTGAAGTAAAAAAAGATAAAGGAAGAGTAAAAAATTTATATGACTTAGATGGTATCGATTCACTTGTTGGAACTGTTGGAATCGCTCATACAAGATGGGCAACTCATGGTAAACCATCAAAAGACAATTCTCATCCTCATTTGGATAATAGTGGAACTTTTTCTGTTGTACATAATGGAATTATCGAAAATCATAATGAACTAAGAAATTTCTTAATCAGCAAAGGATATAGCTTTGCTTCTCAAACAGATACAGAAGTTATACCAAATTTAATTCATTACTATTTTAATAATGGAGAAAATATTGGTGATAATAAATTTTTAAGTGCCGTAAAACAAGCTGTCTCAGATTTAAAAGGAAGTTATGCAATAGTAGTAATGTCGCCTTTATTTAAAGATGAACTAATTGTTGCAAGAAAAGACAGTCCTTTAGTAATTGGTACTTCTAATGGCGAAAATTTTATTGCATCAGACATACCAGCTCTTCTTTCACATAGTAAAAATTTTTATTTATTAGATGATAATGAATTTGCTGTTGTTTGCAAAGATAAAATTAAATTTTACGACATTAACTTAACAGAACACCGCAAAGGAATTAAAAATATTGAATGGGATGCAACAGAAACAGGTAAAAATGGATTTGAAGACTATATGTTAAAAGAAATTTTCGAACAACCTAATTCTATTAGAGAAACAATTGGCTCACGATTAAAATTAGGTGAAAATTGTTATTTTGATGATTTAGAAATATCAGAAGAATTTTTACATAATATAAATCAAATTTATATTGTTGCATGCGGTACTGCTATGCATGCAGGATTAATTGGAAAAACAATATTAGAAAATTTATGTAAAATACCAACCACTGTTGAAATTGCATCTGAATTTAGATATAGAAATCCTTTAATTGACGAAAAAACTTTATGTATATATATCAGCCAATCTGGTGAAACTGCTGATACTATTGCCGCTCTAAAACTTGCTAAATCAAAAGGAGCTACAACTATTGCTATATCTAACGTAATTAGCAGTTCTATTACAAGAGAAGCTGACTATTCTATATATACTCATGCAGGACCTGAAATAGCTGTTGCATCTACAAAAGCATATACATCACAAGTTGTACTTATTGCAATCTTAGCAATACATTTTGCTGAAATTTTAAATAGCTATGAACAAGAAAAATTGGAAGCTCTTAAAGCAGATATTTTAGATTTGCCATCAAAAATTGAAAATATTTTGGCAGATACATCTAAGATAAAAAACTTTGCAGATAAAGTTTATACTGAAAAAGATATGTTTTTCCTAGGTCGTGGAATAGATTATGCAGTAGCTTTAGAAGGCTCTTTGAAATTAAAAGAGATTTCATATATACATTCAGAAGCTTATGCAGCTGGTGAATTAAAACATGGTCCTATAGCTTTAATTGAAAACAATGTTACTGTAATAGGAATTATTACTGAACCTGATTTAGTTGATAAAACTTGCAGCAATTTACAGGAAGTCATTACAAGAGGCGCAAAAACACTTATTGTTACAAATATGCAACTTGAGAATAATTGCTTTGATTTTGTTATAGATATTCCTGAAATTAACCATCTTCTATCACCTATACTTTCAGTAGTTCCTTTGCAACTACTATCATATTATATTTCAAAAAATAAAGGATTAGATGTAGATAAGCCAAGAAACCTCGCAAAATCAGTAACTGTTGAATAATATTTATGTATAATTTAATATTATTTGTAAAATAATTAATAATCCAGCACCCGGTATTCCTAATAAACCAACACACATAGAGGTAACAATATTAATACCTATATGAAACCCAAAATTTAAACCAATTATATTTATAAATAAAATTAGGATACCACCTAAAATTGAATTTAATATTAATTTAAAAATACTTTTTAATGGTAAAATAAAAACTTTGCCAAAAATAAATAAAAAAGTAATACATGCAATAAAAGTAATTATATTATTGTCCAAGTTAAATCACCTCTTTGTTTTAGTGTATGATTTGACTTGGACAAATATTACTATTACTGCGCTTTATTATTTTTTATATATATTTCATTTACCATATCTAACGCAATCCCTTTTTTTCTCGCCTTTTTCATTAAATAGTCTAGTTTGGTTTGATTTGCCTTAATCTGATAAGTATAATAGTCTATAAGACCTTCCTCCGCATACTCAAAATTTCTATGAGACATATTTAAATCTCTTTTTGCTTTCAAAACACTAATAATTAATTCTAGCTCTTTTTCTTCATTAGACTTGTCTTTAATTATATTTTCTTTAATATACTCTTCTGACATCTTTATACTCCTAATATTTTTTTATTATTATATTCATAAAATTACATAAATATTCATATTAAGTAAATTTTTTCTTTTTTAATAAAATATTGTATAAATTATTATCCCAACTGTTTGTATTATAAATAAATTCATTATGTTTGAGGTAAGCAAATTTCTTGTTGCCTCTATCACCCCCTCTTTTTTATTTTTATAATATTTTTGAGACTCAAAAAAAGTTATTAATTCCGGTATGCTGGTTATAACTCCTAAAAGCACACCTATTGCTACTTCTGATACATTAAATATGTTACATAAGTTATTTAGTGTATCGCTTAGCATATCTCCTACAAAATATAGCAATATCCCTATAATAGCAAGAAACACCGCTTGTATAACTACATTTTTTACTTCTTTTTTAGTATATTTTTCCACAGTTACCACACTATTAATTTCTGATGAAATTTCCGTATTTTCTATCCACTTTCTTTTCTCACCATATAATCTATGTGAATTACTCGTAATTTTATAAAATGTCAAAAATAAAATTATAAAAATCGGTACTAAATTTGTGTTATTTTCAATTTGCAATATTAACATAAAAATAGGGATTATAATTGTAAATAACACAAGTAATAAATCAATTTTTATAGCTTTGTTTTTTAGTATTCTTTTATTTTTATTTATAAATACTGAAAACATGTATTGGACAGAATTTATAATATTGGAACTCATTATATTATATGTACTTGTCCCCATAAGTCCTGAAAATGCTGAAAAAGATACCGTTAGTAGCTCTGGAATTGATGTTGCAATTCCAGCTATATTTCCAATTGTCTTAGCTTTTAATTTTAATAGCTCACCAATTTTTCTCAAAGTTTTTACTAACATATACTTCGATATAAATACTATTATAGTAGCATATATAAAAAATTTCACAATTTCTATAAACAGCTCCACTTCTCTTCTCCCATCTATATAAATAAATCAATTTTTAAATTATTCTGTCCAATTTTTCTTATAATATTTATTTATTGTGTAGTTTTTAACATTTAAACCTTGAATATATTGATTTTCTGCTTATTTGATGTTAAAATGTAGTTGTTAAAAATAGTTAGACCTGTCCCCAAATCCTAAAAAAAAGGAATTAGGGACTGTCCCCGGGAGGTAATTATGATTGATATTAAATTTTTAAGAGAAAATCCTGAAGTTGTTAAAGAAAACATAAAGAAAAAATTTCAAGATTACAAATTAAATTTAGTTGACGAAGTTTTAGAATTGGATGTAAAAAATCGCAATGTTAAACTAAATGGCGATGAACTTAGAATGAAAAGAAATTCTTTGAGTAATGAAATTGGTTCACTTATGAAAAACGGTAAAGCAAGTGAAGCTGAAGAGATAAAAAAACAAGTACAAAAAATTAATGATCAACTTGAAGAAAACGAAAAACTTGAACAACAATATTCTGATGAAATAAAAGAAAGAATGATGAAAATTCCAAATATTATACATGATTCTGTTCCTATTGGAGAAGATGACAGTAAAAATGTTGAAATCGAAAAATTTGGTGATCCTGTTGTTCCAGATTATGAAGTTCCATATCATGCAGATATTATGGAAAGTCTTGCCGGTCTTGATTTGGATTCTGCTCGTAGAGTTGCCGGAAATGGATTTTATTATTTGACTGGTGATGTAGCAAGACTTCATTCTGCTATATTATCTTATGCAAGAGATTTTATGATTAACAAAGGTTTTACATATTGCATACCTCCTTACATGATTCGTAGTGATGTTGTTACTGGAGTTATGAGTTTCGAAGAAATGGATTCAATGATGTACAAAATTGAAGGAGAAGACTTATATTTAATTGGAACAAGTGAACACTCTATGATTGGTAAATTTAAAAATCAAATTTTAAATAAACAAAATATGCCATATACAATGACTTCATATTCTCCTTGTTTTAGAAAAGAAAAAGGTGCTCACGGTATTGAAGAGCGCGGTGTTTATCGTATACATCAATTCGAAAAACAGGAAATGATTGTTGTTTGCGAGCCTGAAGATAGCTGGACTTGGTATGATAAATTATGGCAATATACTGTTGAGCTATTCAGAAGCATGGATATTCCTGTTCGTACTCTTGAATGCTGTAGTGGAGATTTAGCTGATTTAAAAGCCAAAAGCTGTGATGTTGAAGCTTGGAGTCCTAGACAACAAAAATATTTCGAAGTTGGTAGTTGTTCTAATTTAACAGATGCTCAAGCTAGACGCTTAGGTATTAGAATAAAAGGAGAAAAAGGAAATTATTATGCACATACATTAAATAATACTGTTGTCGCTCCTCCTCGTATGTTAATTGCATTCTTAGAAAATAACTATAACGAAGATGGAAGTATTAATATTCCTGAGGTTATTCGTCCATACATGGGTGGCACTTGCAAATTAGAACCTAAAAATCAATAAGGAGATTAATTTATATTATGATAGTAAAAAATCCAGAATTTAAAATTTCTGCTGTTAGTCCTAAGCAATATCCAAAAGATGGACTTCCAGAAGTTGTTCTTGTTGGTAAATCAAATGTTGGTAAATCTTCATTTATCAACACTATGGTTAACAGAAAAAAACTAGCAAGAACAAGTAGTGAACCAGGTAAAACTAGGCAAATAAATTTTTATGATATAGATAAAAAAATGTATTTTGTTGATTTGCCTGGATATGGATACAGTAAAATGTCTAAAGCTGAACATGCTAAGGTTGGTAGTTTTATAGAAGAATATTTATCAACTAGTAAAAATATTTCTTTAATTATATTTTTAATTGATATAAGACATTCACCTACTGAAAATGATAGAATAATGTATAACTATATTGTTCAATCTGGAAAACCATTTATAATTATTACAAGTAAAGCTGATAAAATTGCAGTTACTAAAGTTGATGATGCAGTAAAAAAAATTCAAGATGAGTTAAATCCATTACACGATTTTACTTTCCTACCATTTTCTGCTGAACGAAAAATATACACAGAAAATGCATGGAACTGTATCCAAAATTATATTGACTTTTAAAGATTATCATAGTATAATTTTAACACTATACGTTATAGTTCATGTATTTGAAGGGAGTTTATTATGACTAAAAAAAACCCCGACTATTTTGTCGTAACCTTTAGTTGCGATAGTGGACAAGCAGAGGATTTTTTCCTCTCTATGCAGGATTATTTCAAAAATAATCCTACCATCATGAGCTATGAGCTTGCTTTTGTTCATGACGGTTCTGATGATGAGAAGGTAAAGATCTCAAATGAGCACGGCATGTACCCTTTTGAGATTTTAGAGATTCTCGAAAGAGAATCTCGGAGATTTGGTGGAACAATTTCTAGCGAAAGCTAATAGTCACTATTTTTCCATGTCTCAACTCACCAATCTTGGGAAGTTACTTCGGTAACTTCCCTTTTTATTTTATAAATGTATAGACAAAAAACTACCCGTTCAACTTTAAACGGATAGTTTTTAGTTATATTTTCTCTATTTTCTTTGTAATCATTTTTAAGGCTTTTTCTCTATCTACCATAACAATATGTCCGACATCCCAAACATTTTAACTTAAAGTCAACACCAACACGGGTTAATTCCCATAATTTACTGCCACATGGATGCTGTTTTTTAGTTTGCACTATATCTCCAATATTATATTCCATAATACTCTACCCCATATCATTATTTATTATTTTTCTATTGCTCTTTTTATTCTTTCAATTACACTCGCCTCTCCCAATACTTGCATGATTTCATACATATCTGGTGTGTTTTGTCTACCTGTTAAAGCAACTCTTATAACTGTACTAATATCACCAACATGACCTTTCCAATTATCTGGATCTTTTTTATATTCTTTTACTTCTCTTGCATAACCTGTTTCTTCTGCTAAGTCTTTTATTTTATCAAACCATGTTTGTTTATCATCATTAATATCAAAATATTTTTCTATATATAGACTTAAAATATTTTTTATTTCTGATTTATCGTCTATTTTAGCATAAACATAATCTATATCTTTATCCATAAATAAATTATCATACATATATTCTATAGATTCTTTTACATCTGACCATTTTGCAATATCTTTTCTCGGTTTATTTCCACCTCTTTCAATTCCAAAAACTTTTAGTGAAAATTCTTTATTATCTTCTAACAATTTCGCAAAATCTTCGTCGTATCTTTTTGCCCAGCTAAGTGTTTCATCATAAATGCTCTCTTTAGAATATTTTGAAATAACGTTCTTTGATACATCTAGCAATTTTACCATATCAAAAATGGCTCCACTAACACTCATTTTATTTAATTCAAATTTGAATTCGTTTATATCTTTATCTGGATTTCCTCTTCTCCAACTCTCAAAATTCGAATTTGCAATATTTAGTAAATATTCATATACAGCATCAGATGGAATTCCCTCTTCATGATAATAGCTTACCGCTGCTTCTGGATCTTTCCTTTTACTTATTTTGCGTTTTTTTCCATTATCATCTTTCATTATTGATGCAGTATGTGCATATTTAGGTGGTTTAAATCCTAAACTTTTAAATAACTCTATATGTAATGGTACAGATGAAACCCATTCATCTGCACGAATTACTAAGTTTACTCTCATTAAATGGTCATCTACTGCATGTGCAAAATGATATGTTGGAAGTCCATCTGCTTTTATTATTACTATATCTTGATCATTTTCTGGAAAATCTATATTACCTTTTATAACATCATGATGTTTTATCTTCTTCTCTTCATTTCCCATTGATCTGAACCTAACTATATATGGCTCTCCATTTTTTATTTTTTCTATCGCATCATCTACAGATAAATTTCTGTACTTAGCCCAAACTCCATAATATCCAGTTCTTATTTTTGCAGCTTCCTGTTTTGCTCTCATTTGCTCCAATTCCTCTGGTGTAGCAAAACATGGATATGCTCTTCCCTGTTCAATTAGATATTTTGCATACGCTTGGTAAATTTCTTTTCTATCACTTTGCTTATATGGTCCATAATCGCCCTTTGATTCATTATCATTAATCATTCCTTCATCAAAATTTATATTAAAATCTTTTAATGAATTTACAATTTGAATAACTCCATTTTCTATTAATCTCTTTTGATCTGTATCCTCTATTCTTAATATGAAAACACCACCAGTTTGCCTTGCTATAGTATTATTAATTATACTTTGATATAACCCTCCTATATGCACAAACCCTGTTGGACTTGGTGCAAACCTTACTACCTTAGCTCCCTCTGGTAAATCTCTTTCTGGATATTTCTCCTCATAATACTCTATTGGCTTTGCTTCCGGAAAAATTAAATCCGCTAAATCTTTATAATTCATAATCCTCTCCTTATATATTTAAACTTCCATTATTATCTGTGAAATAAGTCTTTTGTATTATATACTAATTTTCCAATAATATCAAGGCTTACGTTAAAACCGCCCTTAAATTCTGCATAGAATAGTTTTGAGTATCACTATTGACATTTTCTTGTGTTGGTAGTATATTATTATTAGATGCAGAACCGTCAGTTATGGGTTTAGACTCTTGGTCTACGACCTTCTGACCTGTATCTTTTATTTTATCTAAATCATAAAGGCGCTTTTACTTCATTTTAATTATTTTGTGTCTTTTTTCGTTTTCTTGCATAGAATTTTTTTTAAATATATCTATTGATATTTTTCTGCGTTGGTAGTATAATATTATCAGAAACACAAGAACGGGAATGCCTTCCATTTTTGGAAGCCGAACTCGTTAGTGTTTCTTTTTTTATGGAATAGGAAAAATCAAAGATTTTTCTATTCCACAAAAATGATATAATCGCTACTTATCTTGTATCAAAATTCTTTATGTCTTTTTTCATCCGTTTAAATCTGCACATATGTGAGCTACTACAGAAAAAAGAACTCTGTTTAGAGTTCTCTATTCTTGACTTATTTCCATCGCTCTTATGATTAATTCCTGACTGTCTAACTGATTCTTCTCGTGTTGTTCTATTATATAATCCAGTAGTTTCTCCGCTTTCTCTGGTTGTTGTACTGCTAATATTACCACTATTGTTTCTTCCTCTGTCATTTGTAACATCTTGCAAATATTTATCAAGTGTTTTTGTGTTTTTGTTAGATTCATTAGAAAAACCCCTCCTAATATTCTTAATAATATCTTCATTTTCCTCTATTTTTATTCTTCCTAAAATGTTATAACTGTCGAAATCATTTTTATTGAAAATATAAAAAAAATCACCATATTCTTTAATGTTAGTTCCATTTTTTAAAGTTGGTCTGTATTTATAGCACTTCTTAATCTGTTATATACTTGATTAGCTATGTTAATACCTTTTGTATTGTACTCTATATTTGCATTATTTTCAAGAATTTTCGTAGAATAATGTGTGTGTTTACCATCAATATATCGTGTCCAAATTGGCTTCCAAAATATTGAGTGTTTTGATTGTTCTTATGTACATATGTCATTGTTATACCATTTTCCGTTAATCTATTCATGTTTCCCTTTGTTTTAATTTTCGAATTGATTTCCTCTATAGAAAAAGAACTCTGATTAAAGTTCTTTTTATTCTGTGTATTTTCTTCGTTTTCTTGCATAGAATTTTTTGAGTATCACTATTGACATTTTCTTGTTTTGGTAGTATTCTATTATTAATAGGATTCATACTGCTAGATTTATTCGTTGAAACAGACGAATTTGACGCAGTATGAATTTTATTAATTTCATAGAATATTTTTGAGTATCACTATTGATATTTTTTTGTGTTAGTAGTATACTCTTAGAAGAAAGACCAGTACGGCTATTCAGACTTGTTTCTGATATACTGGTCTTTTTTCTATTTTTCATTATAAATCTCAAATATTTTAAAAACTTTTTTTACTTCTCATCAACATTTATAATAATTCAATTTCATTACTTCTCTAATATCTGTCATTATTTTTTTCGCTTTTTTCTGTGCTTTTTTTGTGCCCTCTATTAGAATTTTATCTACAATATCTATATTATTTTCATAAAATTTTCGCTTATCCCTTATTGGCTTTAATATATCACATATATTCTTTATCAATTGCTTTTTACAATCAACACAACCTCTACTACCAGATTTACATTCTTTGCAAATATTTTCCAACTCTTCTTCATTTGTAAATAAATTATGATAATATGCAACCATGCATATTTGAGGATTTCCTCTATCATCTCTTTTTATTCTATTTGGATCAGTTAAAGCATTCATCACTTTTTTGGTAATATCTTCATCACTATCTGACAAATATATAGCATTTCCTAAAGATTTTCCCATCTTTTCATTTCCGTCTAAACCTTTTATTCTT
>CANQHH010000008.1 GCA_947623615.1 uncultured Clostridia bacterium
GAAGCTGCTAAAGAAATAATAGAACAATTATCAAAATAATAAGAACCCTACCCACCATCACAATCAAAGATTGTGGGTGGGTGCCCAGGAACCTTGTTGTTTCACAATAAAAGGGGCTGTAAAAAGTCCCTTTTATTTCAGTTCAACTCTAGCAGTTAAAATATCTTTTAATCGTTTTATTAAATTAGCAATTTTTCCGGTATTAACAACAGCAATTGAAGTATTGTTAATGATGCTTTCATATTTATCATCTAAATCTATCATTTTATTTATATAATAATTATTAAAATTAGAATAATCATCTGTTATACCGATATAATTTTTGTAATTATATAATTTTAATCTGTATGCATCTATATCAGCAGTAGTATATATTTTATTAAATTGAGTATTAAAATATGAGGTATAAATTAAATCTTGTGTTTCAAAGTAGTATTCTTTTAATTTTTCCTTACATTTTGAAATTTTACTAGCTACCTTTTGAGCTTTCATTCCTTCGCAAGAATCTTCTAATAATTTTTGGTTTAATTTTATAATTTTTTCTTCAATATTCATTATTTTATCTAAATTATTTTGAACTTTTAATAATGCATTAAGACCACATAAATTAGAAAATGTTTCTTTAAATAAATCTGTTCCATAAAATGTACTATCAAATAGGCAATCTTCACCTGTTACATAAGCCATTTGTTCAACAAGATTACATAGTATAGGATAATATGTTGGACTATTAGTAGATAAAGAAATGCCATAATATTTTACTAATTCATGCTCTTGTTCAAGAGCTTTAGATGCCATAAGTTGGACAGCACCTTCATTAAGTGCCATTCCGCATATTTTTAGGTCACCAAAATCACATAACCCTAATTTAATAAGATTACCTTTTTTGTTTTTTATTTCTTGCAAATAATGAATAAATTCATGCATTGCAAATTTTTCTAATTCATCAACAGAAACTCCAGCCTTGAAATAGATTGATGAGTTTTTATAAAAATAATTTGCCTCTGCTAAACCTTCAGGCATGTGAGCTATATACATTGGAATTCTAGATAAAGCAATAAAAAGATTTTGAAATATAAAATTTTGTTCTGGAAATGCTTTACATATTTTTTCTGCAACATCATGTGCTAAGGTATTTGAACTTAAAGTATCAAGTGTTCCAACAACCTCTATTCCTGCTTTTTTTAACTCTGATTCAATACTCATTATATATATTTCTCCTTAGTAATTCATATAAACACATTATACAACAAAATATTTGATAATGACATTACAATAATATTACTTTTATATTACGAAAATATTACAAGTGGAATTAAGCTGTTATTGATTAACAGATGGGTTAGTATTTAAAGTTGTCAAGTCAACAAATGGAGATATTATTATTTGAAATCAGATACAGTTCCAGACGGAAATATAAGTTTTGAAAGGATATTTCCAGATTCTCTAACAGAGTACTAAATTTCAGAAGAAATAAACATTACAAAAAGTAAAAGAGTACGAAGGATTTTACTAGATGCTTGTGCAGAAACAAAATTATCTGATATAGCTGTTGCTAAAGAAACATTAAGGGAAGGACTAGAAGTACAAGAAAAAGACTATAAAGGAAAAGAAATATAAATATAAAAACTAAAGAAGTATATTCAGAGGTATATCAAGTTTTAAATTTATTAGGAGATGACTATATAAATAAATTGCCGGATAGCTTAATTAATATGATAAGAGAAAAGTATAATCCAGATAACATTTTTAAAAATCACACACAAGAAACAAAACAGAAAAGTCAAAATGTTATAAATGAAACTGCAATAACACCATATAAAAAATCAGTATTCGTAAAAATAATAGATAAACTAAAAATTGTTTTTCATATAAAATAATGAAAAATTCCTATAAATTATAAAGAAAAAAGCACTCATTATGAGTGCTTTTCTTTACTTTACAACTATGTTATATATTTTATTAGGGATATAAATTTCTTTAACAATATTTTTTCCCTCTAATTGTTTTTGAATCACAGAATTTTGATGAACAATATCCTTTACAGTTGATTCAGGACTGTTAAGTGCAATAGAAATGGTTGCTTTAAGTTTTCCATTTATTTGAATTGGTATTTCTATTTCATCATCAATAGTTTTGCTTTCATCAAATGTTGGCCAAGGTGTATCTGCAATGGTAGTGTCAGACAATTTGCTATATAATTCCTCAGTTATATGAGGGGCAAATGGGTTTAGTAATTGTAAAAGAACTTTAAATTCAGCTTTATTTATTTCTTTTTCTCTGTAGAATTCATTTACCATACTCATAAAAGTGCTAATAGCAGTATTAAATTTCATTTCTTCAATATCAGACGATACCTTTTTTATTGCTTTATGCATCATTTTTTCAAATTTAGGTGAGAAACTGTCGCCGTCTTTTAGCATATCTTGTAAATTCCATACACGATCTAAAAATTTACCACAACCGCGTATGCTTTCCATAGACCAAGAAGCAGTTTGATCAAATGGTCCCATAAACATTTCATAAATACGGAATGTATCTGCTCCAAATTCGTCTATAATTTCATCTGGATTTATTACATTACCTTTTGATTTTGACATTTTTTCGCCGTTACTTCCTAAAATCATACCATGAGAAGTACGTTTATGATATGGTTCTTTAGTTGGAACAACACCAATATCGTATAAAAACTTATGCCAAAATCTTGAATATAGAAGATGTAGTGTAGTATGCTCCATACCACCATTATACCAGTCTACTTGATTCCAGTAATTTAAAGCTTCTTTTGATGCTAATTCGTTTGTGTTATGTGGATCCATATATCGTAAGTAATACCAAGAAGAACCAGCCCATTGAGGCATAGTATCTGTCTCTCTTTTTGCTTTTCCACCACAATGAGGACAAGTTGTATTAATCCATTCTTCTTGTTTTGCAAGAGGTGATTCACCATTTTCACCAGGTTCATAATCTTTAATGTCTGGCAAAATAAGAGGTAATTCATCTTCTGGAATAGAAACCCATCCACATTTCTCGCAGTATACCATTGGTATTGGTTCACCCCAGTAACGTTGTCTTGAAAATACCCAGTCACGTAATTTGTAGTTAACTTTACTTTCACCAATTCCTTTTTCTTGTAAATATTCTATAATTTTCTTTTTAGCTTCTTTTACAGTTAATCCGTTTAAAAAATCAGAGTTTATTAAAATACCATCCTCAACATCAGTAAAGGCTTCTTGACTAATATCGATAGTAGAATCTGCATTTTTGGGACTAACAACCTGAACCATAGGAATATCAAATTTTTTTGCAAATTCAAAATCTCTGGTGTCATGAGCAGGGACAGCCATAATGCTACCTGTACCATAGCTAATTAATACATAATCAGATACCCAAATAGGTATTTTTTTGTTGTTTACAGGATTTATAGCCATTAAACCTTTTATTTCAACTCCTGTTTTTTCTTTATTTAATTCAGAACGTTCAAAATCTGATTTTAAACTAGCTTTTTGTTTATAATCTTCAACATCAGCTAAATTTGTGATTTTGTCAGAATATTTATTTATTAAAGGATGTTCTGGAGCAATAACCATGTAAGTAGCACCAAATAGGGTATCAGGTCTGGTTGTGTATACAATAAGTTCATCTTGTAAACCGTCTAATTTGAATTTTACTTCAGCACCTTCGCTTCTGCCAATCCAGTTTTTTTGCTGTGCTTTAATCTTATCAAGATAATCCAAATCATCTAAATCATCAATAAGTCTTTGAGCGTATTCAGTTATTTTCAACATCCATTGACTTTTTTCTTTTTGTACAACAGGACTGCCACAACGTTCACAAACTCCATTTACAACTTCCTCGTTTGCTAAACCTACTTTACATCCTGTACAAAAATTAATAGGCATAGTAGCTTTATATGCTAATCCTTTTTTGAATAATTGAATAAATATCCATTGAGTCCATTTATAATATTCTGGATCAGTTGTATTTATTTCTCTAGACCAATCGAATGAAAAGCCTACAGATTTTAGTTGTGATTTAAAGTGTTCTATATTTTTTTCGGTTGTAATTTTGGGATGAATATGATTTTTTATTGCATAGTTTTCGGCAGGAAGACCAAAAGCATCAAAACCAATAGGAAATAATACGTTATATCCATCCATTCTTTTTTTTCTGGCAATAACATCTAAAGCAGTATAACTTCTTGGATGTCCAACATGTAATCCTTGACCAGAAGGATAAGGGAATTCTATTAATCCATACCATTTTTTCATAGTATAATCATCTTTTGCAAAAAATGTTCCTTCACTATACCATTTATTCTGCCATTTTTTTTCAATTTCTTTAAAATTATATGCCATAATATCAGTCCTTTCGTTTTTAATGTAAGTATTATACACCATTTTAATAGAAAAATGAAGAGAAAATTACATAAAATTAAAGAAAAGAACTCTATTATTAGAAAAAAATATCTAATAACAGAGCCCTATGAATTATTTGAGGGATAATGTAATACTGAAACAGCTTAAATCAGCATCAATAAATACTTTATATCCTTCAAATGAATTGAACCTTTCAAGCATGCTCATAACTGTGCTTGGAAAGTCATCTTTCTTAACGTATGCAGGATAATATACAGCCCATGGAGAGAAAATCATTACATCTTCATAGAAGTCAAATTCAACTTCATAGGTGAGAGTACCTGGCGACACGTTATAAATAGATGTGCTCAATTGACCAATAAGCCAGTTGAACAGCCGTTTCTCTTCGAGTTCTGCAAATGAACTTTTTGTTTTTAGCCGTTCATTAGCGTACTCTTTGAGTAGGTTTGCTGATAAAGAATAACTATCTTTATCCATTGGTTTTCCTCCTTTATTAAAAAAGAAAGCAATAACGTATAATTAGACTTCTATTATATCACATAAATTCTGGAAAATCCAGTAAAAATAAAAAATATTGCAAAATATGGAAATTCGTGGTATAATGTCGGCAGTATAGGGTGTTTTTAAATGTAACTAATAACATGAGAAAGGAGAAAGATGGAAGTTAACGTTACAGTAAAAGTTGAAACTACAGAAATTGCTGAAAAATTAATTCGGGCATTTTTGGAGGATTTAGACGAGAATAGTAAAATGGAGATTAAAGGCAAAGAATTTAATATCTCCATGGTCTATGAAAATGATGCTATTCCAGTACACATTGTTGAAGTGCTGAAAGAGTGTCAGGAAGTTAATTTTTATTCTCAGCCAAAAAAAGGTAAAACAACATTGAAAAATGTTGTAAAAGAAAAAAAGGATGGTGAGTACGGCTACAATAAAATAAAGGAATTTGTAAACAGCTCAGATTCGTACAGCGAGTTTAAAGAAAAAATTATTGACTGGATAAATTTTGGCAGATATAAAAGTTTTTTTGAGTCAATAATTTATTCTGCCGAACAGTGTATGCAGTATCAAGAGAAAATCAATTGGAAGAATATTCCTGAAAGAATGGAGAGGTACACAGAATGGGAAAGAATTGTATGTGCTAAAATCATACGTGAAAGGTTTGAAGTATTTAATGCTAAAATGCCAATTCTTACATTTGTTCAAACAATTGTAGGTTATATGGATAATGAGTTTAATCATTATGAAGAAGATCCTGTTGATGTTAAGAAAGAAGAATTTGTAAGAGTAGAAAAAACAGAGAAACCGGAGGAGACTAGAAAAAATACAATTGAAGATACAGAACATGCAATATTATATAATTTGATTGAAGATGTTCCAAAAAACTATTCAAAAGATGATAAGATTAAATATTTATTATCGAAAATGGGTTGGAATGAAAGTGAAAATCCAGAAATTTGGAGTGTTGTAAAGCAAATGGTAGATGAGCAGGAGGTAAGTCCGAGAGAGAAAATTATTGTTTCTCGGTTAGTAAATTCGTATATGGAAAAAGAGGGAGATAACGCAAAGATAAAAACAGACTTTTTTATTGCAGTAGTAAAAGAAATGTTATAGTTATAGTAGCCCTCTAGAAATTTCTGGAGGGCTTTAGAAACAATAGGTAAATTGAAAAATACAAAAGATGTAATTCTAAATAATTTATATAATAAGGGATGATAAAAATGAATAATTCAAAAAAAGAAGAGATAAAAGGATTAATAAAAGAGGGGTTTGAATTAGAATTAATATCTTTTGAATTAGATATACCACTAAGTGAAATTCAAGAAATAAAAGAAGAGATTATTAATAAAGAGAATGCTGAAAAAAATGATAAAAAGCATTATTTTAAAATGCAAAATTTAAGACAAAGATATTTTAGATTATTTTATGGTGATGATAGAGTTTCAAAAGAAACTGAAACATTATCTGCCAAAGATTTGAAAATTATAGATGATACGATGAAAAAGATAGAACAAAAAATAGAAGAGATGAAAGGAAAGTCAAAGGAAGAGAAAAGAGAAATAGCAAGAAATATATTATCTGATATAAAAATAATAAAGAAATATCAGTTAAACATTGAACAAGCTGAAAAAATGATAAGTTTAATAAGCTCGACCGATTTACAAAAATTGAACAGGAGCGAAGGGGATAAGCTTGATATACGTATAAAAGAAGCAAATGAGGAAATGCTAAGAAATTATGTGAAAGCTATTGATATTGAACAAAGTCAGACTGATAGTATAGAGAGATTAAATGAATTAAAAGATAAAATAAGAGCAAGTAGAGAAGATGAGGTAATTGTTGGAGCATTAAGAGTGAAAATAAATAATAAAATTATTAAATTACAGCAACAAGAAGCTCGAGATAAAATTAGAAACAATATACCAGAGAGAATAAAAGAAATTATAGAAAAGTTGGTAGAGGGTTCACTTATTAATATAGATGAAGCACAAGATATAATATCTCAAGAGGCAACAAAAATGGGGAAAAGCAATGGCAAATTTGCATTAACAGAAAAACAACAAAGAGTGAGAATTTTAAACCAAATAAAAACAGCTATAATGGAAAATACAGAAAAATATCATATAATAGAGCCAGAAACTACAATATTGCAAATGCAACAATTAGAAGGAATAAATATAGAACAAGCGATAAAAGTTATCATAATAAATTTGATAAATTCAAAAGATTTTGAAAGAGCAAAAAATGTGTTAAATGACTTTTCTAAAGATAGAATAGATATAAAAAATCAAAGAGAAATAATAAATTTGAGAGCTAGAGTTAGAAATGCAGAAATAGCTGAATTTGTTTTAAAAGGAATATATATGAATGCAACTAAACAAGAAGAAAAAGAGTTTTATGAACTTATAGAAAGTGGATTGAAAAGAGGAAGAGTAGAAATGAGTTCAGTATTTTTAGGAAAAAGTAAAGATGGAACTAGAAATATTACTTTAGCAGATATATGGACAAATCAAAAACAAAGAACTTTACGTTAACAAAAAAATGTGATATAATATACGCGTATAAGTTGTATCTTGAATCTGAAAGGAAGGAATTTAATGGAAGGATTCAAAGAAAAGATGGAGCAATTGCTCCAAAGCAATAAGCTTTACGTTTCACGGATGGAAAGTGTAGTCCGTGATAAACTGGAAGCCCTCACGTTGCGAGCGATGGAAGAATCGCAGAGAGAGTTGGTATTTGAAAAAGCCTATCTTAAAGTAAGCGTTATTGGTAAAGGCGTTTATGTATCAATGGAGGGTTCTAGGTCAGGAGCAGTCTTTTCGGCAGAATATTCTAAAATTCTGTCAGAAGAGGATGTTATTAACATTTCCAAATTGATGTATGAGGAATACGAGTTTGGTTTGGAAAAAGTGGAGGATAAAGTTTTAATTTATAGCTTTCCTAAACTGTAAAATAAAAGATTTCCTCCAAAGGAGGACCACCTGCAATTTGATTGCAGGTGGTTTTGTCGTGATACGGGCGATAAATGATGAATTTTGCGATAAAAATTTCTTGACAATTAAAACAAATAATATATAATTAAGTGTATTAAAAATACAAAAAAGGAACATATTAAATATTAATATTATATGTTTGGAACGGAGGAAGGATTATGGCAAAAGAAATAAGTGAAGAGGAAAAAAATAAAATTAATGATATGATAGATAAGCTGATTGAAAAAGCTAAAAAAGCATCAGAAGAGTATTTAGAATTAGACCAAGAGCAGGTTGATAAAATTGTAAAAGCAATGGCAATGGCAGGGTTAGAACATCATATGGAACTTGCTAAAATGGCTGTGGAAGAAACTAAAAGAGGAATTTATGAAGATAAAATAACTAAAAACATGTTTTCTACAGAGTATATATATCATAGTATAAAATATGATAAAACAGTTGGAGTTATAGAAGAAAATGAAGAAGAAGGATATGAGAGAATTGCAGAGCCAGTAGGAATAATTGCAGGAGTAACACCAGTAACAAACCCTACTTCAACTACTATGTTTAAATCGATAATAGCAGCTAAAACTAGAAATGTAATTGTTTTCGGATTTCATCCAAATGCTCAGCAATGTAGTGTTGCAGCTGCTAAATATTTAAGAGATGCAGCAATAGAAGCAGGAGCACCAGAGAATTGTATTTTATGGATAGAAGAACCATCAGTAGAAGCTACTAGAGCACTTATGAACCATCCAGATGTTAATTTGATATTAGCAACAGGAGGAACAGGGATGGTTAAATCTGCATATTCATGTGGAAAGCCTGCTTTAGGAGTTGGACCAGGAAATGTGCCATGCTATATTGATAAAACTGCAAAATTAAAAACATCAGTTAATGATTTGGTTCTTTCTAAATCATTTGATAATGGTATGATTTGTGCATCTGAGCAAGCAGTTATAGTTGATAAGGAAATAAAAGAAGAATTTGAAAAATTAATGCAAGAGGCAGGTTGTTATTTCTTATCTAAAGATCAGACTAAAAAATTAAGAAGTAGCATGTTTATAGAGGAAAAAGGTTGTGCATTAAATGCAGATATAGTAGGAAAAAGTCCGTATGAGATTGCCAAAGGGGCAGGTATAAAAGTGCCAGAAGAAACTAAGGTATTAGTTTTACAGGAAAATGGAGTAGGAATAGAATTTCCATTTTCAAAAGAAAAGCTTAGTCCTGTTTTAGCATATTATGTAGTAGAAAATAGTGATGAAGGAATTGATTTAGCAGAGAAGTTGATTGAGTTTGGTGGACTAGGACATTCAGCTGTTATACATTCAGAAGATAGGGAGACAATTGAAAAATTTTCAGAGAAGGTAAAGGTTGGTAGAATAATAGTTAATTCTCCATCAACACATGGAGCAATTGGTGATATATACAACACCAATATGCCATCACTTACATTAGGTTGTGGTACATTTGGCGGAAATTCTACAACTGCGAATGTATCATCAGTTAATTTGATAAACATAAAAAGGGTGGCTAAAAGGAGAGTAAATATGCAATGGTTTAAAATACCTGAGAAAATATATTTTGAGGCAGGTTCTATAAGCTATTTGGAAAAAATGCAAGATGTTACAAGAGCATTTATTGTAACAGACCCTTCAATGGTAGATTTAGGCTATGTAGATAAAATTTTATACCATTTAAGAAAGAGAAAACAACATGTCCACGTAGAAATATTTTCAGATGTAGAATCAGATCCATCATTTGAAACTGTAAATAAAGGTGTAAAAATGATGAATGATTTTAAACCAGATGCAATTATTGCAATAGGCGGAGGAAGTCCAATTGATGCAGCAAAGGGAATGTGGCTATTTTATGAACATCCAGAGGCAGATGTGGAAGGTTTAAAATTAAAATTTATGGATATAAGAAAACGTACCTATAAATTCCCTAAGTTAGGAACTAAAGCAAAATTAGTGGCTATACCAACAACATCTGGAACAGGTTCAGAAGTAACATCATTTGCAGTAATAACAGATAAAAAGTTGAATAAAAAATATCCACTTGCAGATTATGAATTAACACCAGATGTTGCAATAGTGGATCCAGATTTAGTAATGAGTTTACCAAAAAAGATTACTGCAGATACTGGTATGGATGTTCTTACACATGCAATTGAAAGTTATGTATCTAATATGGCTTCAGATTATACAGATGGATTAGCCGAAAAAGCGGTAGAATTGGTATTTAAAAATATAAGGGAAGCATATAATAATGGCAGTAACAAGGTAGCTAGAGAACATATGCATAATGCTAGTACAATAGCAGGAATGGCATTTACAAATGCGTTTCTAGGAGTAAATCACTCTTTAGCTCATAAGTTAGGTGCTGAATTCCATATGGCACATGGTAGAATAAATGCAATTTTGCTTCCATATGTAATAAGATATAATAGTCAAAAACCTACTAAGTTTGTATCATTCCCAAAATATGAATATTTTATTGCAGATCAGAAATATGCTGATTTATCAAGAAGATTAAACTTTCCAGCATATACAAATGAGGAAGGAGTTTGGTCATTAATACGCGAGGTGCAAAAACTAAATTCGGATTTAGGAATAGAAAAATCATTTAGAGAAGCGGGAATAGATGAACAAGAATTTTTAGAAAAGGTAGATATGCTAGCAGATAGAGCTTTTGAAGATCAATGTACAACAGCAAATCCACGTTTACCATTAGTAAGTGAATTGAAACAAATATTGCTAGATGCATATTATGGAAATGAAATAAAATAGAAAAAAACTGTCGATTTTGTTAAATCGGCAGTTTTTAAAATTATTTTTCTTTTATATCTAATTTTATATGAACATCGCGAAGTTGTTCTCTTGTAACATCGCCAGGTGCTCCCATTAATAAATCTTGAGCTTTGCTATTCATAGGGAATGCAATAACTTCACGAATAGTTTCACTATCTAATAAAAGCATAAGCATTCTATCTATACCAGGTGCAATACCAGCATGAGGAGGAGCCCCATATTGAAAAGCATTGAAAAGAGCAGAAAATCTTTTTTCAATATCTTCTTTTGTATAACCTGCAATTTCAAAAGCTTTAATCATTATTTCAGGATCATGATTTCTTACGGCTCCTGAAGAAACTTCGATACCGTTACATACTATGTCATATTGATATGCAAGAATTTCTAAAGGCTTCTTTGTATTTAATGCTTCTAAACCACCTTGTGGCATAGAAAAAGGGTTATGACAGAATGTTATTTCTCCACGATCATCAAGTTCATACATAGGAAAATCTACTATCCAACAGAACTTAAATACATCTTTTTCTATTAAATCAAGTCTTTTTCCAAGTTCTGTTCTTATTTGACCAGCAAGATCTGCAGCCTTTGCTTCATTATCTGCTATAAAGAAAATAGTGTCGCCTTTATCTAGACTAGCTAATTCTAATAATTCTTTTTTACATTCATCTGGTATGAATTTATCAATTGGACCTTTATAAGATAAATCATCTTGAACCTCAAGATAGCCAAGACCACCCATACCTATGGATTTTGCAAATTCTAACATTTTCTCATGGAAGCCTTTTGATAAATGACCTGTAACTTTTATAGCTCTAACTGTAGCATCAATAAAAGGCTTGAATGTGCATTTTTTGAAAAAGTCAGATAAATCTATAATATACAATGGATTTCTTAAATCTGGTTTATCACTACCATATTTTAACATTGCATCTCTATATGAAATGCGAGGAAATGGGGCAGGTGATACTTTCTTATCAGAAAATTTTGAAAATGTGTTATATATAACAGGTTCTATAACTGAAAATACATCTTCCTGTGTAGCATAAGACATTTCCATATCTAGTTGATAAAATTCACCAGGAGCACGGTCAGCTCTAGCATCTTCATCTCTAAAGCAAGGAGCTATTTGAAAATATTTATCAATTCCAGAAACCATAAGAAGTTGCTTGAATTGTTGTGGTGCCTGTGGAAGTGCATAGAATTTTCCTGGATGCACTCTACTAGGTACAAGATAATCTCTTGCTCCTTCTGGAGATGAGCTTGTTAAAATAGGGGTTTGAACTTCTAAAAATCCCTGTTCTACCATTTGAGCTCTTAAAAATTGTAAAACCTGTGCTCTTAATATTAAATTATTTTGCAACTTTTTAGAACGTAAATCTAAAAAGCGGTATTGTAATCTTAAATCTTCTCTAATTTCTTGATTAGTATTTACTTCAAAAGGTAACATTTTTGTTCTTTTTCCAAGAACAGTTATATTATTTATTACTATTTCAACTTCACCTGTTTTGATATTTGGATTGTATGTTTCTGGGTCTCTTTTTCTAACAACACCTTCTACACATACACTAGATTCTATTGGTATTCTTGATGCAAAATCAACAGCATCTTCTTTACCAGAAGTAACTACTTGTGTTATTCCATACATATCTCTAATATCAAGAAATACTAATCCACCTAAATCTCTAATAGTTTCAACAAAACCGCATATTTTGACATCTTTTCCAACATCATCTAATCCGATTTCATTGCAATTATGAGTTCTATAAATACTCATTCTAAAATCCTCCTCTTACTAAATAAATAAGGCATAAAAGTAATGTATATTTTACAATATTATGTCCAAAAAGTCAATTGTTTATATATTTAAGTTTTGACAATATAAATTTAATCACATTTAATAATCCATGGATTGTCTTGTGTACCACTTTTATTATTTAAATCAACCTCTACACTAGAATTCAACATAATAACAGGGCGTAAATGTGCTACGCTATCTATTTCATTAGATGGCTGATAAAGCGGATCTGCACTAACCTTGTCAGAATCAATTCTACTTACACAATATTGTGGAAAACTTTGTGATATATTAATACATCTTGAAGCAAGAAAATAACCATCATAAGGAGTATCACGATTAATAAATAAATTATAGTAAATATCATTTGTGAAATTGTTTTCATAAATATTTCTCTCCCAGAAGGTGTGCTTTAAAGTTATATTGTTAATAGCACTGCTTGAACCTGTAATTATATCTGTTTGTGTATTAATATCTATAGAAGTGCCAATTTTACTATCAATTACTTGTTCAAGTTCTTGTTTCAAAATATTTGGATATATAATATTATCATATCCTGTATATGTTACTGCTTCGCCATATTTAACAAATCCGTCATTATAATCTGAATAATTCCATATTGAGCTCATGTTACTTTGAATATCTTCTATATTTATGCTTCTTGCATATCCAAAATTGTAGTTACCATATAATTTGTTACACATATCATTTAATAAATATACAGCATTGTTATATCCATTAATTCCTTTTAAATGTATAGAATCACCACTTGTTTGTTTATCACTAATTAACATTATTTGAGATTTATTTCTTGAAAGTCCTAAGACTTGCCATTTTAAACTATCATCTCTTTGAATATTTACTGTTTCAGAATATCCACTATTTTCTGAACTTAATTCATAAGATGTGAGTCCAATTGGTGTATATTGCACAAAATCGCCAATGTGGATTTTTCCTGGAACTTGACCTGTTTCATCAAAGTTATCTAGTAGTGATTGAAAATTTCCAGTGTTTTTTATTGGTGCATATTTTATTACAGCAACAATTACTAAAATTATAACTACTAAAAATAATATAAATATTAATTTAGAATCGCCTTTAGATTTTTTCATGTTTACCTCCATTAATGTTTATGCACTTACTATTATACTTTAATATAGAGAAAATTGCAATCAATGTCAGGGATTGGGGCTTGAGAATATAGATATAAAAATTGCTTGCAAAAAAATATATATAGATATATAATGAAAAATAGGAAAACAAAAGGGAATAAGGATAATAGTGATGCTAAAGATAACATATAGGGGGATAAGGTTATGGCAAACTCAAAAATGATAATAGTTGAAGGAGCGCAAGGAGCAGGAAAAACAACAATAACAGATTTTTTAAGATATGCAATAAAGTATACAAATTTATATCGTTTAACAGGGACATCTGATAGTGGAAAAGCAGGAAAAGAAAAAGCCACAATTATGTATAGAAATTTAATGACATATATAAAATCACTTGAAAATCTTAGTGTAAACTTGTTGTTTGATAGAACTTTTTTTACAGAAGAAGTGTATTGTAGATTAGGTTTTAAAGAGTATTCATTTTCAGATGTATATGAAAAATTATTAAAAGAATTAAGTGAAATGGATTTTGATATTTATTATATAACAATATATTTACAAGATGAATCTATATATGAAAAAAGACTTGAAAGAGATGGAAAAGCTATTCCAGAATATGCTAAATTCAAATTAGAAAGTAGTATAAATCAGCAAAGAGAATATTTGAAAATGGCAGAAGAAATAAAAGAAAAATATCCTAAAATAAATGTAATTAATATAGAAAATAGCAGAGATTTTGAAGAAGTCAAAAAACAATTGCTAGATATATTAGATAATTAGTATGAAAACAAGTGCTAAGTTAGGTAAAATTAACTCTTAGTACTTGTTTTTTTTACAAAAAGTGTATATAATATGAAAATGAATTTAGAGATAGGAGATGAGTTTATGGCAAAAGTAGGAAAAGAAGAATTATTGCATATTGCAAAATTGTCAAACTTAAATTTAAAAGAAGACGAAATAGATAAATATTTATTAAATCTTCAAGACATTTTAAATTTTGCTAATATTGTAAATAATGCAAATGTAGAAGGGTTAAATATTACAATAGGATTTAATCAAAATGAAAATGTATTTAGAAAAGATGAAGTAGTTGTATTTGAAGATAATGAAGCATTGTTACAAAATGCACCTGAAAAAGAAAGGAATATGTTTAAGATTCCAAAAGTTATTCAATAAATTTTGAGGAGAAATTTTATGAAGATTGGTATAGATATAGATGATACAATTTCTGATACGTTTGAAACAGGATTAGAATATGCACAAGAATTCACGAAAGAGTATTGCGGAAGAGAATATTCAAATATTAGCGAAAGAATGGGAAATATAAAAACTCATAAACATTGGCAAGAAATCTTTGAGTGGAGTGAGGAAGAAGAGTATAAATTCTTTGAAATATATTATGATAAAATTATTAAAAGAGTAAAAATAAAAGAGGATGTTTGTGATATTATAAATAAACTTTATAAAAATAATGAAATAATATTTATTACAGCAAGACATGATAGAAATGAAAGTACAGATATAGAAATGGCTACTAAAAAATGGTTGGAAGAAAATAATATACCATTTAATAAAGTCTTTTTAGGAAGAAAAAAGGTAGAAGTATGTGAAGAAGAGAAGATTGATATATTTATAGATGATAGCTATGAAAATTGTAAATCTGTAAAAGAAAAGAATATAAAGGTGTATTTAATAGATCATATTACAAATAAAAATATACAAGATGATGGAATTGAACGTGCATATGGTTGGAAAGATTTATATGAAAAAATAGAAAAATACAGGGAGGAAAAAGATGAATATAACAAAACTTACTGTTCATGAATTACAGGAGAAGCTTGCAAGTGGTGAACTTACAAGTTATGATATAACAAAAGCATATACAGACAGAATTGCAGATAAAGAAAAAGATGTACAAGCTTTTGTAACAGATTTATCAGAAGAAGCTCTTAAACAAGCTTCTATTATGGATGAGAAAATAAAGGCAGGAGAGGCAAAATCTAAATTATCTGGTATTCCTATAGGAATAAAAGATAATATTTGCACAAAAGGTATAAGAACAACATGTAGTTCTAAAATGCTAGAGAATTTTATTGCACCATATAATGCAACTGTAATGGAAAAAATAAATGATGAAGAGCTAATAAATCTTGGTAAATTAAATATGGATGAATTTGCAATGGGAGGCTCAACAGAGTACTCATATTTCAAAAAAACGAGAAATCCATGGAACTTAAATAAAGTGCCAGGAGGTTCTTCAGGTGGTTCTGCATCAGCAGTTGCAGCTGAATTAGTACCATGGGCTTTAGGAACAGATACAGGAGGCTCAATTAGACAGCCATCTAGCTTTTGCGGTGTTGTTGGATTAAAACCTACATACGGATTGGTTTCAAGATATGGAGTAGTTGCATTTGCATCATCTTTAGATCAAGTAGGACCAATTACAAAAGACGTAACTGATTGTGCAATGCTTTTAAATATAATATCAGGTCATGATAAAAGAGACACAACTTCTGTGGATAATGGGGATAAAGATTATGTAAAAGCATTAAAAAATGATGTTAAGGGATTAAAAATTGGTGTTCCTAAAGAATATTTTGGAGAAGGAATAAATCCAGAAGTGAAAGAAAAGTTACAAGAAGCTCTTGAAATATATAAGGAATTAGGTGCAACGGTTGAAGAATGTACTTTAGATATTGCAGACTATGCATTAGCAACATATTATATAATTGCTTGTGCAGAGGCAAGTTCAAACTTAGGAAGATTTGATGGAATAAGATATGGTTATAGGACAGAAAATTTCAAAAACTTAAAGGATATTTATAGAAATTCAAGAAGTGAGGGATTTGGCTCAGAAGTAAAAAGAAGAATCATACTTGGAACATATGTGTTATCATCAGGATATTATGATGCATACTATAAAAAAGCGCAACAAGTTAGAACTTTGGTTATGCAAGAATTTGAAAAATTATTTAGCAAATATGATGTTTTACTAACTCCTACATCACCAACAGTAGCATTTGATATTGGTTCAAAATCAGATAATCCTTTAGAAATGTATTTAGCAGATATATGTACAGTTTCAGTTAATATTGCTGGACTTCCAGGTATATCTATTCCTTGTGGTGTAGATAAAGAAGGTATGCCAATAGGAATGCAATTAATTGGCAAACATTTTGGAGAGGAAACAATTTTAAATGCGGCATATACATTTGAGCAAAAAATAAAATTTAGAGAAAATTATACACCAGAATTTAAAGGAGGTGCTAAATAATATGTCAAAGGGAGATTATGAAGTTGTAATAGGACTTGAAGTTCATGCAGAGCTTTCAACAAAAACAAAGATATTTTGTTCATGTTCAACAGAATTTGGCGGAGCTCCTAATACACATACTTGTCCAGTATGTATGGCAATGCCAGGAACATTACCTGTGCTTAACGAAAAAGTAGTTGAATATGCAGTTAAAGCAGGATTAGCAACAAATTGCGAGATATCTCGTGATAGTAAAAATGATAGAAAAAATTATTTTTACCCAGATTTACCAAAATCATATCAAATATCTCAATTTGATAAACCACTTTGTGAACATGGATTTATAGAAATTGAAGATGATGAAGGAAATCCGAAAAAAATTGGATTAACAAGAATTCATATAGAAGAAGATGCTGGAAAGTTAAATCATAACGAGTTTGGCGGTGGCAGTTTAGTTGATTTAAACAGAGCAGGTGTGCCATTAATTGAGATAGTTTCAGAGCCAGATATACGTTCATCAGGTGAAGCTGAAAGATATTTAAAGAAATTAAAATCAATTTTGGAATATATTGAAGTGTCAGATTGTAAAATGCAAGAGGGTTCTTTAAGAGCTGATGTAAATGTTTCTGTAAAGAAAAAAGAGGCTAAAGAATATGGAACAAGGACAGAAATGAAAAATATGAACTCTTTTAGAGCAATTGTTAGAGCAATTGACTATGAAGCAGATAGGCAAATTGATGTAATTGAAGATGGCGGAAAAATAGATCAAGAAACTTTAAGATGGGATGATGTATCTGGTAGAACATTTCCTATGAGAGATAAAGAAGATGCCGATGATTATAGATATTTTCCAGATCCAGACTTAGTAGCAATAAGGTTATCTGAAGAATATATTGAAAATATAAAGAAGAGTTTACCAGAACTACCAGAAAGTAGAAA